>SKPJ01000304.1 GCA_007119595.1 Myxococcales bacterium | reverse complement strand
CGAGCGGAGATATCGATCTGGCTCTGATGCTGGGGTTGCCGGAGCATGTTCCGGGGTCATTGTATCGGCGCGATCTCTTCCAACTTGATCTGGTCTCCGTTGTGCGCAGCGATCATCAGCGCGTCGGTGATCAATTGGATCTCGAAATCTATTGTGAGTTGCCCCATATTCTGGTCTCCCCGCTGGGCGATGACGAGGGCGTGGTGGATATGACGCTTCGACGCCAGAACCGCTCTCGCCGGGTGGCCGTGGTGGTTCCCCACTTTATGGTGGCGCCCCATCTGGTGGCGTCGACGGATATGGTTTTGACGACGGCGCGCAGTGTGGCGAAGAGTTTCGCAAAATTTTTGCCCATCAAGTTGCTGGAGCCACCGCTGGAATTGGAGCGCGGCACGGTCTCCATGGTGTGGCATCCGCGCAGTCACGATGAGGAGTGCCACCGTTGGTTGCGCCGTTCGATTCGTGACGTGGTGCGAGAGCAGGGCTTGAGTGAGGATTGAGGAGATGGGTGAGATGAATTTGTATATCGGACCGGCGCTCAGAGGGCTTATTGATCTGGCCTTGGAGGAAGATCAGGTGGGTTTTGATGTGACGTCGGCGGCGTTTTTCGACAGCCGAGATCGAGGAGAGGCTCATCTGGTGGCGCGCCAGGATTTCCAGATGGCCGGGGGCCCGGTGGCCCGGGCGGTGTTTGAGCGCGTCGATTCGGCGATCCGGTGGCGGGCCGAAGTAGACGATGGGCAAGCGGTGGAATCAGGAGAGGTGATCGCCGTGGTACGGGGGCCTGTGGGGTCGCTATTGGGGGCGGAGCGTGTGGCCCTCAATTTCTTGCAGCGACTATGTGGCGTGGCCACCTTGACCAGGGCCTATGTCGACGCATTGGGCGAGGGACCCACCGAGGTTGTGGACACCCGTAAAACGCTTCCCGGATGGCGAATGTTGGATAAATACGCCGTGCGCTGTGGAGGGGCTAAAAACCACCGATTCAACCTCGGGGGAGGTGTGATGATCAAGGAAAACCACATCGCTGCTGCCGGAGGGATTGCACAGGCCATCGACGCGGTCAGCCAAGCGGCGCCACATACGCTGCGCATCGAGGTCGAGGTAGAGCGTCTCCACCAGATCACAGAGGCCATCGAAGGTGGCGCCGATATCATCATGCTCGACAATATGGACAACGACACGATGCGCCGGGCGATAGAGGAGATTCGAGCCCATCGTCGCGGCGACGATATCGTCATCGAGGCCAGCGGAAATATCGACCGAAAACGGCTCGCCACATTGGGGGATCTAGGTCTCGATGTGGTCTCCGCGGGGGCGTTGACCCATTCGGCGCCGGCCGCCGATATCTCGATGCGCTTACAAGAAAGGGGGGATCAATAATGATCGATGATCACAGCGATGAAGAGATGGATATCCGATTGCTCCACAAGACGGAGTCCACCAATGCTCTGGCCCTGAAAGCGGTGGAGGCTGGGGCACCGCAGGGAACGGTTTTCGTCGCCGATAGCCAGAGCGAGGGCCGGGGCCGACGGCAGGAAGAGGGAGGGCGAAGGCAGTGGTTTTCACCGGCGGGCAAGAATTTGTACTTGTCCGTGGTATTGCGTCCGATTCTCGACCTCCAAAAGTGCTCGGCGCTCACCGTGGCCGTGGGAGCCCGTCTGGTGGAGTTTCTTCGCCGGCAAACCGGTGCTGAGATACAGCTCAAATGGCCCAACGACCTGATGATCAACAGGCAAAAGGTGGCCGGCATCTTGACCGAGGGGGTCACCGGTGCTGCGGGACTCGAAGGGGTGGTCGTGGGGCTGGGGCTCAATATCAATTCCGCGGCCGATGATTTCCCCGAGGCGTTGCGCCCCATCGCCACCAGCCTATACGAAGAGTGCGGGCATCGCTTCGATCGCCTGTCGTTGGCGCTACAGATCCCGCCGGTCGTCGTCGATGCCAGCCAGCGATATGCCGAGCACGGACTGGAGGCGTTTTCGGAAGCCATCGAGCGCTGGGATTATCTGCGGGGACGGTCGGTGCGGGTTATAGAAGATGGTGTCGACGCCCTCGGGGAGGCCCGAGGCATCGGTTCTGGCGGCGGCTTGATGGTCGCTTTTGAGGACGGACGGCTCGAGGAGATCATCTCCGGCGAGGTCTTCGTTCAGTAGTGTTCTGGAGTGACAAAAGTGATACAGAAGATGGAGCGAAAAAATAAAGAAGAGGAGATTTCGGCGCGCATCGAGCGGCTATTGACGGCGCAACCGACGGCTCCGCCGGAGGCGCGCCGGGTAAGGCGTTCCTTTGCCGTCGAGAAGCGATGGGTGGAGAGTCGGCGTCATATGGGGCTACAGATTCGGGTGGACCAAGAGTTTGCGGCGGCCTATCGGCGCCCCGGTCAATACGTCACGTTGAAGGTCCCCGATTGGCCGGCCCGATTCTTCGTCATCGCCAGCCGCCCGGAACACGATCTATGGGAATTTCTCGTCGATCGCCGCGGGGAGTTGGGGACGGAGCTCGAAAAACTCGATGTCGGCGACACCCTGCGGCTGAGTTTGCCGGAGGGAGCGGGGTTCGACGCTCGAGAAGCCCGGAAAACGGTGGCGTTGATGTTTTGTACCGGAAGTGGCCTGGCGACCATGCGGCCGCTGCTCAATCGCTGGCTCGACACCGGCGAGGACGGACCGTCGACGGTAGCCCTTTATTACGGAGAGCGAAAACACGAGGATTTTGCGTGGACCGAATTGTTGTCGCGCTGGAAGACACAGGGCGTCAAGGTCTATCGGGCCGTCGAGGAGCAGCCCTCGCAAAAGATTTCTCATCGCTATGTGCAGCACGCCTTCGATGCCGAGCATCCACCGTTGGAGGATGCCTTCGCCTATCTGAGCGGAGCTCCGGTGATGATCCAGATGGTGGCCGGCAAGCTGTTGCGCTCGGGCCTGGCTCCATCGAGGGTCAAGATCAATATTTAGTTCCCATCCGGAAATCCCATGAATTTCGCAGATACCGGCTGAAATCACGATCTCGATATCGGCTTAACACTTGGAGTAGCCTCCGGCTACGCCTGCGGTTGCGCCGAATATCGATCT
>SKPJ01000090.1 GCA_007119595.1 Myxococcales bacterium | reverse complement strand
CTGTTCTGCGAGGGTTCCGGACCCTTTCGGTGGGTTGCCTTGTCGGGTGATCCCAGCGATATCGAATGCACCGACCGGGCTTTAAAGGAGTTGTTTCCCGAAAAAGAACATCTGATCCGGTGGCTCGATCTGGCGCAAGAAAAGGTACAATTTCAGGGGCTTCCGGCCCGAATTTGTTGGTTGGGATATGGCGAGCGGGTGAGGGCGGGGCTGAAATTTAATGAATTGGTCGCCAGCGGTGAGATTTCGGCACCTGTCGTGATCGGTCGTGATCACCTCGACGCCGGCAGCGTGGCGAGCCCCAATCGGGAGACCGAAGCCATGAAGGACGGCAGTGACGCCGTGGCTGATTGGCCGATCCTCAATGCCATGATCAATGCGGTCAACGGCGCCAGTTGGGTCAGTTTTCATCACGGCGGAGGGGTGGGGATGGGATATAGTCTGCACGCCGGGCAGGTGATCGTGGCCGATGGGACCAAAGGAGCACAACGACGCCTGAAGCGAGTGCTCACCAGTGATCCGGGAACCGGTGTGGCACGGCATGCAGACGCCGGTTACGAACGGGCCATGGAGGTCGCCAAACAGCGCGGAGTTCAGATTCCGGCACTCGACAAGTAAGCAGTGGTACGGCCTTGGAACTAACTGACCAGTGGCTGATCTTTGTGACTGCTAAGGTAGCGCTCCAGGGATTGGAGTAGTTGGGCCAGAAGGGTCAGCAGTGACTGTATCTCGTTGACGTTCTCCGGAATCGTCCACTCCAGACGCTCCAGAATCGTGATCTGGGTTTCGTAGCGGGTCAGCAATAGTTGTACGGCGTGTACGTTGCGCAGATACTCATCGGTCGACGGCGCTTGGTAGCCGGCGGCCAGATGGGAGGGAATGGCCAGGGCGCAGCGGCGCAACTCGGCCAATATCTCTGCTGGTGCATCGTCATGCAATCGATTTGTCAATCCATAGGTGTGTTCGACCAGATCGATCGATCGGTTCCAAACAGTCAGCCCACGATATCCACGAAAACTCATAATCCCCCCTGGGGTTTTTTCTTTGTTTGGTGCGACACGAACAAAGTAATCCGATTTTCGGATTTGGCGAATACCAATTGAGAAATGAATGGAGGAACGATGTTTGTGATCCGCGCTAAACAGGCACTGACCATGCCGAAAGACTGTGATCAGTTGAGGACCTACGAAGCAGATGGAGCATTGCAGCGACGCGATGATCGCCTCGTGGGGCTGATTGAAGATGCCGCCGTCGTCATCGACGACGAGACCATCGATTGGATCGGGCCGTGGGAGGATCGTCCCCGTTCCCTACGAAGCAGGGATGTGCAGGTATTAACAAGTGACGTGGTCATGCCGGGCTGGATCGACTGCCATACCCACGCGGTCTTTGCCGGGGAGCGTTCCGATGAATTTATGTGGCGCAACGCCGGCAAGGAATACGTCGAGATCTTGGAAGCCGGTGGCGGAATCTTAAATACGGTCGACGCCGTGCGTCAGGCCTCGACCGAATCGCTGGAACAGACGTTGATCGGCCGCTGTCTGGAGTCCATTCGCCAGGGGGTGACGACGTTGGAGGTCAAGAGTGGTTATGGGCTGACGACGTCCGACGAACTCAAGAGCCTGAAGGCCGTCGCCGGCGTCCAACCCGAGGTTCCCTGCGAATTGGTGCCCTGTTTTTTGGGTGCTCATGCGGTGCCCAGAAATTTTCGGGGGCGCCGCCAGGATTATGTCGATCTGGTCTGTCAGGAGATGATCCCGGAGGTGGCAAAGCAGGGATTGGCAGATTATTGCGACGTATTTTGTGATCGCGGTGCATTTGACGCCGAAGAGGCACGGCGGATTTTGGAGGTCGGTCGCGAACACGGGATGATCGCACGGGTTCACGCCGATGAGATCACCGATGCAAAGGCGGCCATGATGGCCGCCGAAATCGGCGCCGCCAGCGCCGATCATCTCGAGCACACCGGTGACGATGCCATCGAGGCGATGGCAGATGCCGGCGTGGTCGCAGTACTGATGCCGGCGGTCAATCTCTTTTTGGGAACTCTCGATGATCTGGCTCCGGCCCGCAAATTGCTGGATGCGGGCTGTGAGGTGGCTCTGGCCACCGACTTCAACCCCGGCAGTGCGATGACCCAGGATCTGGGAACGATTCTCATGCTCGGCTGCACCTTGTATGGACTGACACCGGGGGAGGCGCTGCGCTCGATCACCGCCGGAGCTGCGGCGGCACTGCGCAGAGACGATATCGGTGGGTTGCGGGCGGGAACCCGCGCTGACGTCGCCTGCTTTGCGGTGCCCCATTATCGATATCTGCCCTACCATTTCGGAACGTCCCACGCCGAGGCCGTCATCTATCGGGGTGATTTTGCCTATTGGACCGACGAGGTTGCACTCGAGGAGTAGCATCCTCTGCTGGGAGCGAATAGATCGCGGTTTGAAACCGTTGGTTTATTGATGCGTTACCAAATCACCGTAAATTTAGTAGGTGTGGTTGGAAGGGTTTTTGAAAACGGGAGTTGGAGATGCTTGAGTTTTGGTGGGTCATCATTGCGGTCGTCGGCGTCGTATTGGCGATACGTCTGTTGGGCAGGGGAAAGATGGCAGAAGCGATGAACAAAGCCCGACAGACCGGTGAGGTGGCGGGAGTGGTGGCCGTGGTGGAGGCAGCGCCCGAAAAAAAGCATCCCAATATGTGGGATCAGGCGATCGGTACGCTGTGGCAGGAATATCACCGAGAAGCGGCGTTGGCGCTGATGGTGGCGGCGGCCCGGCGAAGCGACGCACCGGTGATACAATTTTGGCTAAAAAACGCCATGGAAGTGGAGCCCGAACTCGCAGATCAGCAATTCAGCGACGACTTTCTCGAGGATTATTTTCGATCCGACGTGGCGTCTCGTTGCGGGCGGGTCAGTTGTTGTATGTGAGCCCACTGAAGATTCCGGCTAAGAAACACTGAACACTCGGGCGCTTACGGTACGTCGGATATCGACAATTCGACGATGAGACTGCCGTAGTCGCCGCTGCTGACGCGCTCCGGGACGTAGCCCCGCACCAAATGCCGCCCGGGACCCTCTAACCAGGACAATACAGCCGGCTTTAACACCGGTTCGATCTCTGAGCGGAGTCCGCGCCCGTGAATGATGCGGACGAATCGAAGTTTGCCCTGCCAATGTTGGTCTACAAAGCTCTCCAGGCGGGCCAAAGCCGTTCGGCGATCATCACCGCGCACATTCAGATCGGGTACCGGGTGGGAATCGGCGAAGCGCCGGTGGCGATCGAGGAGGGCCCGCTGCGTAGCAGTCAGTGGCGGCACGTAATGAAGTCCGTCCCCCTTGCGTGGTAGAGACGGAGTGATCAGAGGAGCCGGTGATGGCGATGGGTCATCATCGGAGGCGATCCGCCGTTTTTTCCGGGGCGGCCGCTTGTATTTGTCGCGATCTTGGAGGGGTTGGACTGAGCCCACCATTTTCTCGAATAGCGCGGCGTCGCGCAATTGCTGGGTCTGTTGTCGCGTCTGCTCTTCGCTTTGCTCCGATGCCGGGGGATCTGGTGGTATGGACTCCGGCGTTGGCGACGGCTCGTCCGGCAATGAGGCTCCGGGATCACCTTCAAATTTAGCGCGATAAATACGCGCCGGATCGAGGTCGTCGACGGCGCGCTGAAACAGCGCCTCATCGCTTAAGGTCTCCTGAATATCATTGGGCTTCGGTTCCTGGGGCGCTGTGGGCTCCTGCGGCTGTGCAGACTCCTGCGACCCGGCGGGCTCCTGCGGCGGGGGTTCGGAGGCCTTCTCGGAGACATCGAGGTCCAGCTTGGAGAGCTGTTCCGCCAGTGGATTGTGACCATGCCCCTTGTTTTGGTCGTCATCGCCCATCGCCCAAGGCTCGTAGAGAATCCGAGATTTACGGCCCGTCGTCCCGACGGTAGTGCCACTAATTTACATCGCCTGTCGTATAACGGGGAGAGGGTATTTCGCATTTCCCACAGATAGCAAAATGGCAGGGATCGACGACGCTTAACTACTTCGTCATTGAACTGAAATGCGGCACCGGCAAGGCGCACGTTTCAGTTAAGTGATGAGGCGTTTACATCAGTCGTCATCATCCTGCTGCAGCTCTTCCGGCAGTTCGATGTCGGCAGGTGTGTAGGGGAAGCTGACGCGGACCCGGCCGGAGCGATCGAAGTGCTGAGCGGCCAGCATAAATGTCGCCGAATCGACACGCTCGTCGGGTCGTTCAAAGGTGGCGAAGTCCTCGATGGCTTCACCGGGCTCGATATTGACACGCGTCTGTTGGCCTACGGGCTCGGTATTGGCGGGAAAGCGGATACGGTTAAACGAGGTATGAAGCGATTGGACGAAGGCTCCTTCGTTGCCCGACAGGTCGCGATGAGCCGGATCGAAGCGAATGCTCTCATCGGAGTTGTTTTCGATGGTATACGAGATCCGGAGTACCGGGTCATTGCTGAACCCCTCACCCTCGGAGGAGTCCTCCAATTCGATGTAGGCCTGCTCGACGTTGGTAACCGTAAAGGTGACGTCGTCGAAGTCGATGGAATCTCCGACGGAGTATACCGGGGGGCCCTCCGGCTCGGATTCGACATAGGTAAATTCGATGAAGATCGGGAGGTCGCCGCGGTGCATCGCCGGCGGGATACTCAAGATGAGATTTCGCTGTGTCGGATCTGGAAGCTCGAAGAGAAAATAATCGGTCAGGCTTTCGTTGGGAGCCAGGGTGTTCGAGGTCTGAAGCTGCTGGTCCCAACTGCCGCGTTCGAGGTGGACGGCGCTGATGTGGTGCGGCGTAAATTCATCCCAATCGACCTCCGGGGTATCGGGGGCCGGAAATAGCAACGGCGTACGGGCCTCCGACATCTCACGGCTTTGATGGGTCGGATTGTAGACGAAGTCCGTCTCGCCGGTATTGGTGATATTGACCCCAATGGCCAGCACCGGGTCCGGATATTCGATGGTGTCACCGTTGTCCGTCAGTTCGAAGTAGCGGATATGATATTCATCGATCTCGAACTGAACCCCACCGAGAGAAGCGGGCTGATCGGAGGAATGAATTTCGGGACTTTCTTCACAACCCAGGACGCCACCGACGGCGATCAGTAGGAAGGCAAAGAAAAATGAGAAACGGGTTCCCCGACGTTCGGGCATGGTCAAAACCTGCTGTAGTGTAGAATGCGAGCCGTAAAACGTCCGATAAAGACGATTCGAGGGACGAATACCGCCGCGAGGTTATCAGAGCGTCGATCCAACGGTCAACTTGTTACGCCACAGATAGCAGTAACGCGAATATTTTGAGCGTTCACACCCCTCTTCGTTGGGCGTTCGGGGCATTTTTGATAGCTTGAGATATATGGATCAAAGCAACACATCGCCGACGACGATGATAGATTATAAAATGAGGATAGACGAGATGCGAAAGTCGATGCAGCGCCGCGGGATCGTCGCATTGATCGTCACCTTGTGTGGGCTCGGTATCGGCTGTGCGCAGGATTATGCCATGGATCGCCCCGACTTTGAACGAGGGACCCTGGGCGAAGAACTTCATCACATTTGGCTAAAGGACACGACTCGAAGCGCCACAAACTCCGATGAGCGCACCGCGTTGTTGCGGCAACACGAGGAGGAGTTCATCGATGGTGTCGACCGAGCGGTGCCGCCGGGCAAGGTCCACGAATTGGATGAGTTTTTGCTGGCTCTTTTACCGGTGATTGAGGATGGAACGATTCCCGCTTTGACCCGGCGAGTACCTTTGTTTTTGGAGCAAGCGGCGGCGGACGAAGAATTAATGGCCAGTCTGGAAGACCCTCCAATATACCGAGCACGCGATTTTTTGACGCCCCTGGAGCGGGGACGTCTGGTCGAGGAATTGACAGACTACGAAGAGCTTCCCTGGTTCTTGGGTCATGTCGGTTCGACGTTTATCGCCTATGATGGCTTTGACGAATACGGTCAGTGGGAGCTCGGAAACCCCTCTGGATACAGCGATTTTTTGCGCTCCCTGGCGCTGGCTGTCGAAGAACTTCCCCAAAAAGAGGCGACCGACCGGTGGGCGACCACGTTGCGCGATCTATTGATGGTGCCCGACAACCGCTATCGAGGCGGTGCGCCGGCGCGCAATCGATTCATCGCTCTCTTCGATGATCGAGGCCTCCCGGTGGTGCGTCACGACGGCAACGGACAAGTGCGCTCTCCCTTTGTCGATCAGCAGGGCGACGGCCTGGCCGATGTCGACGAGGCGGGACGATTTATTCTCGACAATGGTCAAATATTGGCCATTCCCCCCTTTTCCACCGACGAGATCGACCATCCGGGGTTGTACCGAGATGTCCACGGACGCGTCGAGACCAGCCCCAATGAATTCGTCTTTGAATACGTCGACATCAGCAGCACGGCCATCCCCTACCTGGTGCGAATGGCCGGAGAATTGGCCGCCGAAGATACCCTTTATTACCTCTCGCGCGTGGCCCGTGAAGTGCTCGGTCCGGCGGTGGTCGCCGAAGACGAACGGGGAACCTACCGCTCATTTCCCTCCGATCATCCCATCGTCGATACCGCCGACGCCGTCGTCAGCGGCCTGTCGGTCTCCGAACTTCCGGAGGTCATGGATTTGACGGCGCGATATTTGAATCGCAATGTCGATGATCTGGCGTTTCTGGCCTATGCCGTGGGCAACGCGGGCGATACCTTCGGTCAAGACCCGGATATCGACGTGAGTCCCGATCAGACGCTGATCTTCGACTTGCTGGAGGTACTCCGCGAATTGAGCGCCGATCCGGAGTTGTGGGCCGACGTCATGGAGGCATTTCGAGACCCCATCGTGGCCCGCGGTGGTGAGGCGATGGCGACGTTGGTCAAATATCGGGATCTGGAGTCGGTTCCCGAAGAAAATGGGCCCTACGACGCCTGTTTTCAACAATGCAAGGGGGCCCATCAAATCGGTACGGAAGAGCGTTTTGATTGCATCCGCGATTGTCCGATGGACGAGATCTTTTCCGACCCCATGGATTTCGACCAACCGGAGTCAAAGCAGAATCGAAGTCGCCACCAGCGTCTGTTTCATCTTCTTCGCGACACGGCGGGAGCGCCCTATGCGCTCGAATTGCAGGAATTGGAAGTACCGGACTTCAATATCGACCCCGAGGGGATTCCGCCGCTGGTGTCACTTCCCGGGGCTGCCGAGGCCTTCGTACGCTCCATTGCGGGCATGCTTCATCTGGCGGATTATATCCCCGATGAGACCGAAAACGAGATCGGCGTGTTGATCAATCTCCTCGGCGCCGCCACCGGAGGGGTCATCAACCCCGATACGGTCGCCGAGTTGTTGAGCACCGCCAGCGCTCTGTTTGGCGCTCAACTCGATGTAGAGCCCACCCCCGACCAAATTACCCGGCTGTTCAATCAGCCCGATCTTCGATTCGAGGAGGACGGCGTCGTCATCGATGTGAAAAATCCGGTGTGCAATGACGGATTTGAGATGGCCCATCATCACGCCGACGGCTTATATGCCTCCGAGGCCAGTGGCTTGATCGATGTGATCCATCCGCTGGCGAAGGCCTTTGCCAAGCACGAACGAGAGGAGTTGTTTACATCGCTATTCATCATCGTTCACCAGCACTATTCAGGTCATGACGATCTATATCGCGACGTCGACGGCAATCCGTCGCCGATGAAGGGCTCCAATCTGGTCAGTGCCGAACGGGCGATGCAACAGGTCTTTGAAGATGGAGAGATCTTCGCCGCCCTTCGGGCCTTGGCATTGTCTACCGAAACGCTCACCGACGACGATGGCGTCGCCCTCGACGAAAGGCTTCGTCAATTGGTTCACAAATGGGTTCGAAACGATGAGGGTTATGCGCCGCGCTCCGCGCCCTACGTCATCGTCTTGCCCGACGGTCGCCAACTGGAGTCGGCGAGTCGTCTGGAGGTGATTATCGATCGCGTCAACGAGATGATTGATCGCGCCGAAGAGGACCAACAGGTGCGCCAGTATCTAAAGGCGGGCACCAGTGGGTTTTTCGACGTCGTCCTATCCGCCGAGCACCTCGGGTTTGGTCAGTATCAATTCCAAGAGGAAGGTGTGGTGGCGTTGATATCGCACTGGCTCAGTTATCTGGGAGCGCGGGCCAAAGAACTGGAGGAGCGCGGGGAATTCGATACCTGGCTGACCGAGGATGTACCGGAGGCGGCGATGAAATTTTATTCTTCCCGGGCCTTTTTTGCCTTTGTCGAGTTGCTCGATGCACTGCATGGCGATGCTCAGGGTCAGCGATTGATGAAGGGACTTCCGGCTCATGTGGTGGAGGATGGACAGCGGATCGACCGGCTGGCGATGATGTTTTACGGCTTGATCGTGCAACTATTCGATCTGGAGCATCTGATGCCGGCGGGACGCTTTATCATGGGAGTTTTGGATCCCGATCGGCGGGAGACGATCGAGCCCCATGCGGGACTTCCCAACGGGACGTTGCTGATGCATCTTTTGGCCCGCATCCCCGAGGTCGACGAAGAGGGAGTTGGGATCGATATCCTGGCCCGGGGCAGTCGCACCGGTCACAGCTATGATCCGACGTGGACTGTGCTCACAGAGCTTATCCTTCGTTATTTCAGCTCCGAGCCCATGGCCCAGGGGGCAATGAGCGGGCAGGCTCGGCAGGTGGCGTTGGAGGAGATCGGAGAGTGGATCTACGACGGACGAAATGGTCTGGAGCGGTTTTACGAGATCGTCGAGATGCGTGGGAATATGGAGCTCGAGGAATTGCCGGAGCCAGCCCCCGAAGAATGAGTTCAGAATCTATCGGCGCACATCATAGCTAGACAGGAGCTGTTTGACGCTGTCCTGGGCTCGTTCAAAGCGGTCCTGTCGCCCACCGGCTTCGATGATGTGGATATTGGAGTCGGTGACGAAGAGGGTCAACCAATAGCTGTGACTGCGATTGTCCTGGTCGCGACCAAATTCCAGACGAGTGCCGTCGTGTCCGTTATTGGATTGTACGTCCCGTTCTTCCAGTAGCGCGTAGCCGCCGGAGATACGCATCCGTTCCCGCAACGCGTCAACCCAAAATTCGTGACTTGCCCGGGGGCTTTCGCCGCGAAATTCGCCCTGTCGAATCACCCGCGCTCGGACGACCACACCGTCGTGAGTCATGGCCAAAAATTGTCGATGATCCTCGCTTTCCAACTCGATCATCTGCTCCGGTATTTCGACATCAAATGGCTCACATCCAGCGCTAAAAAACAGCACGGCAACAGCGAGCACAGCGAAAAGAGTCGACCGTGCGCAACGACTTCGAATTCGAGGCGTCAGTGGTTGATTCATCGCCAACCCTTGGGGGCTTCCAAAAGTGATTGCAGGCCGAGGTCGTCGACCCAGGCGACGGGAAGTAGGAAATCATCGTCGGGGACTTCGTCGACTTGTTTGGGATCGAAGTGAAGATGGATCGTCGAATAGGCGATCCGGTCTTCCATATTCTCCAATTGGCCGCGGATTCGCTCGATCTGGAGTGTGACACGCTCCAACTCGGATTCGATCTTCAGAGCGTCTTCCACCGTATCTGCCCGCTCCAAAAGCTGCTGGAGACGATTGCGCAGCTCGATGGCATTGCCTAATCGAATCTCGAGATCCCGCATCTCTTCGGTGACATCTTCGGCTTCCCAGGACATCTCGAGCACATCGCCCAAATCGGCGATGGAGTCGAGGGCGGTGCGAAACTCGGCGGCGGGGACGCGCAGTACCAGATGATCCGATGAGCGATGGGAGACATATCCACCGAGTTCTTCGCTGAGATCGATGGCCTGCTGTTGACCGCCCGCTACATCGTAGCTCGCAAGAACTACCTTTCCGGTGTAAATGAGTTGCCGAACCGGTGGTGAACTCGACTCCGCAGCGGACTCTCCCTGGTTTGTCGTAGCAGAATTGATGTCATCCACTGAATCTGCGGCCGCCCGAGCCCGTGCTTCCCCACCGGCTGGGGCTGCCTCCTCTGCTTCCACCATGTAGGTATGGTCAGGGCTGGCCATGGGTTCGTGGGATCCATCGCATCCCAGGGATAAGAAAAGTCCCATGACAAGCAATACCATCGGTATCGGTGAATTTCCCATTCGAATCATTATGGCAGATCCCGACCAGAGGCATGGTGATTTGGCTCGAATCGACAGGGTAAATGTTGCTTCGGGGTCTGGCAATCTATCTGAGGACCTCAGTCAACAACCGGAAGTGCATCTTCCGAGCCCTTGTTCTTCCCAAACAGATTATTAATTTGGGATATTGGCCTGATGAGATTACGTGAGATTGGTCAAAATGATGCTATCCAGTCATACAGAGACGCTCATATCGATCGGTCGCAGGGCGATGATCGGGTTGGTTATGGCTGGGGTCTTGGCGGGAGCGATCGGTTGCCTGGATTTGTCTTCCGACGATGGATGGGAGTCGCGGCTGTACTCCCCGACGTTGCTCACAAAGATAGGGGATGACTATTTTATCGTCGACGCCTGGCACAACCGGATTTTGTACAATCAAACCCTCGATCGAGATCTGAGCGCCTGGAGCGTTCTCGATCAGGATCTGGCCGGTCCACATTCCATCGCTTCCAACGGACGTATTCTGGTCGTCGACGATACGGGGTTTCATCGCGTTGCGGTCTACGAGATCGACGGAGACGGCTACTCGTTTTCTCATTATATCCCCCGTCTCGGTCGGCGCCCGCACCGCGTGGTATATGATGAAGCAACAGAGGCTTTTTATGTGATCGCCTCGCGCTCGCAGACCATGTACAAATTGCGCGATACGGGACAAACGCTGGTCGTCGAAAGAGAGCACCCCCTCGATTTTCTCGACGGGGCTTATACCCGATCGTTTTCGATCATCGACGGAAGTATGTATTTCGTCTCCGGCCCGGGCAAGATCTTCCGCGTTCGCTATGACGATGATTCCTTTGCCGTGTTGGACAGCTACAAAGTGCCGAGTACGTTCAGGCAGATGAACGATCTCGTAAAGGTCGGGGGTGCCTATTATCTGACGAATACCCACGATTGGGTGACCGAGGAGGATCTCCCCGAAAATACGATCCATCGATGCGAAGAATTGGAGGATTTTGGCTCCGGTGGATGTGAGGATGTAAAAGAGGAACTCGAACTGCAGGGAATTCCCTACTATATCAGCCATATCGACGGTCGCTACTACATCGCGATGGCCAATCAATACAATGGCATAGCGATTGCCGATGTTGACGACCAGGGCCGCTTGGTGGCCGGTGGACGACTCTTTGACTCCGGGCCTCCTACCGAGGGGAGTTTCAAGGAGCGCTTTCGGTTGCCGAAGTAGTTAGTTCCCATCCGGAAACCCCATGAATTTCGCAATTGCCGGCTGAAATCACGATCTCGATATCGGCTTAACACTTGGAGTAGCCTCCGGCTACGCCTGCGGTTTCGCCGAATATCG
>SKPJ01000568.1 GCA_007119595.1 Myxococcales bacterium | reverse complement strand
GGTCCCACTGACGAGGACCTGGTCCTGACCCCATCCAGCAACAATTCAGGGGAGCGACTCCTTCAAGTCGAATATGCAGGCGACGAGAATGAGGACGACGAATTTCTGTTTCAGGATCTGATTTTTGAGGGGGCTGAGGCAAATTTCGGTGCGGCGCTCCGCGTGGACAATGATACTTCTGAGTTTGTCAATGTGACGGTGTTTGGGTGCGAATTTTACAACAACGTCGCCACTGGCGCGGGAGGTGGAGCCATTCAGTTTTCGCGACCCGTTGATGGACTTCATCTCGTCGTGCAGGACAGCGTTTTTGAGAACAATTCCGCATCCGGCGGTGGCGGTGGTGCCATTCGAGGACGGGATCATGACGGCGACGACGACGGCGGCGTCATCGTGGAAATCCACGGTTCCACATTTACAGACAATGAAGCACAGGAGGATGGTGGCGCGATTTATCTCGATGACTCGATCGAGATGATCATCGAACATAGCACCTTCGAAAATAATACTGCAGAAACCGGTGATGGCGGAGCACTCGCGAGTATCGGTGTAGCCGATATTCGCATCGCCCACACCGAATTCAGTGGCAATAATGCCCCGAACCTAAACGATGATTTCGGCGTTGGTCGTGGTGGTGCCGCTTATATCGAGGGAGAGTTGGACGGCGAGTATCTCACCTTTACTGAAAACGTCGCCGACGGTGCGGGCGGAGCAATGTACTGGTCTCACCACGGGAGGCTCGCCCACAGCCATTTCCACCAAAACTCGACTCAGTCAGGTCTCGGGGGCGGATTGACTGTTGCGAATGCCGGCACGCTTATGGAGCCGGTCTATATCGACTCGGTACTCTTTGATGAAAATCACGCCCATGGATCTGGTGGAGGAGCATTCTTGTTTAACGGATGGGCAGAAATTATGAACTCCACCTACAGCAATAATTCCAGTGATACCGGCAACGGGGGAGCCGGTATTTACTGGAACATCGATATGGCTGGGTATGTCCAATATAGCACCTTCGTTGATAACGTATGTGTAGGGGGGTGTGGCGATAACGGTTCCGCATTCGCTGAGCATCCCGATGGTGACGGAGTCCGTATGAAGGCCAATTTCATGGCCGGCAACACAGGAGGCACGTATCAGGCTTCCGGTAGCGGTAGTAGTGGTATCTTTTCCGACGGCTACAATATCATTGGCGGTGAGGTGCAGAATTTTGATTCGGAGGAGGGAGATATCATCGATGCCAATACCCAGTACTCTTCGCTCGATGGCGATGGGGGAAGCCATAATACCCATGCCATCGCTCCCACCAGTGACGGATATCGCCACATCCCCGCAAGCGATTGCACCAAATTGGGATTGCAACATACCACGGTTTATGCGGATCAACGCGGTGAAGCACGGCCCAGTGGCAACCGCTGTACCGCGGGAGCTTGGGAGGCGGAAACCCATTATGAAAGCTTTGAGGATACCGACTTGCCGGACAGCTTCGACAGCGGTTCCTTCGAAGGCGTCGATGGTCGCACCTGGGAGTATACGGATGCCCGGTATGACGAGGTCGACGGTCGCTCCCGGATCTGGCTAGAGGCCGAGGGATCCGAGCTTCGAAGCACCGAGATCGAGGGAATCAACGGTGATGTGGAGTCGATGGCCATTCGTTTCCAACCCGGTGGTGAGCAAAACGATGGAGATCGACAGCTTCGGGTATTCGTCGACGACCAAGTGGTCGCTACCAGCGATACCTTCGATTCTGGTTTTCACGTCCTGGAAATTGACGACTTCGATCCGGGGAGTGATTTCGAGCTGACAATCGAGAATAACGCACCGGATGTTAATGCCGGCATTGTCATCGAACAGGTCACCTGGCGTTGATCGATTCTTGAGCACCAGAGATGACCATGAGCCCCCGCCTTTGACGGCGGGGGTTTTTTGATGCCCGGTTCGCTGAGTCCGTCGATACGCCGGGATCACCTTCTCTTGATAGTACTCGAAGGTTTGTTGAGTGTTTGTGTTGTAAGGTGTTGGAATAAAAGGGGTTTGTGGTTTTGGTTTCCCACCGCTCGGTGGGATGGGATCCCGCCGGTCTTAACGGAGTGCCAGCAGAGGATCGAAGTATGGCGCTCTTGTCACACATCTCTACCGCATGGGTCTATCCATGAAGCAACGCTTTACCGTCGTATCTGCCGTCGCCATCGCTGTTTTAGCGGGGCTTTTATTGCCGTCATCTGCAGCCGCTGAATGGCAGCCCGTGGAGCGACGAGACGGTGTCGATATCTACGAGCGCGATGCCCGTTACCTCGGCGAGGTCGCCATGCTCGGCAGCATCGATACCAGTATGCCCATGGATCGAGTCGTCTCGGTGTTCATCGATCCCGAGCAGCGTCCCGACTGGAATTATCGAACCAGTGATCAAGAGGTACTGGACGTCGAAGAGCCCAACAAAGACGGTTGGTCGGAGCAGTATTGGACGAAGGTGGAGATGCCCATGTCGATCGCGGACCGCGACTACGTGGTGCGCAGTGACTACAAATACGACGCGGAGAACAATCGCCTCTCCGCTGTGATCCGCTCCGTCGAGGACCCGCGAAAGCCAGAAAAAGATTGCTGCGTGCGCGCCCGATCGCTGATCCACTACACCATCGAAGAACTCCCCGGTGGCGATGGGACCCGAATCCGGGTGGTCATCGAGACCGATATCGGCGGCAATATCTCGAGCGCATTGGTGCGCCAGGCGGCTCCCCAATGGCCCGCCGCGACCCTAAACAGCCTGGTAGATCGGGCGATGGAGTCCGATGTGGCCACCGTAGAGCTCAGCAAATGGAGCGATGGCTGAGCTATATTTTTAGCCGCGGTTGATCCTCGTCGCCGCGGATCAACCGCCATCCGTAGCGCACAGCATCTCGGTAGTCCTCCCAGTCGCCGTCGATATAGGAATCCCACCCCTGTCGGGCCTGGCGCTCGATTTGATTCCAGGTGCAGTTGCGAAAGCTCGGATTTTGAGCGAGGACCATGCCGTAATGATATCCCTTGGCGAAGTCTCGGTAGGGGATCTGTTGGCCCTCGAGATATTCTTCGAAATGGTCGCGGC
>SKPJ01000397.1 GCA_007119595.1 Myxococcales bacterium | reverse complement strand
GCTATATGGCGATTCCCGGCCCCGATGGCCCGCGCTCAATTCAGATGTATTTTCGGAGCGCCAATCTCAATTATCTGGAGTCCCTACAGCCTATTTTTGAGCAATATTACGCCTCCTTCGGCGAATCATTGCCCGCCCTTTTGCGTGAGGCCGGCCGGGTGGTTTATACCGATTTCCACGGTTCGGGAACGGCGGGTCGAGCCAAATACGATCCCAATATGGGATTTGAACCGGCCGATATGGAGGGGGTCGACGTCGATGATGCCATCGAATACTTGAGCGGGGCGCCGAGCAACCAGAACTATCCGGAATTGGCGGAACTGCTCGATGCCTACTACGATTCGGACACCCTCAATTCATTCGGTAATACGGAGGTCGTTCCTCCTCATGTGGCACCCGATGGACAGGCCTATCCCCACGGAAGGGTCTTTCGTGGCCACGGCCCAGACCCCAACGTGCGTCCCGACCCGACACTCAGCGAGATGATCGATGAGCAGGGAACACAGCCGCTGATCTGGCTCGATACGGATTGGTTATTGGTCAAACACGTCGACGAGATCATCAGTTTTGTCAAAACCGACATCGAGCGGGGATGGTCGATGCTGTACAACGACGTTCCTCGCGCGCGACAGATATTGGAAGAAGTCGAAGCCGATGGTCACGGCGATGCGCTGTTATTTGAGGACAAATATTATCCCGGAGGATGGGGCAGCGGCAGTTCTCCGGCGGAGCGCACGGTCAGTCAGGTCCTGGACGACGAAGACATTATGGCTGCCTCCGCACGAGCCGCCGTGGAGGTCGATGCCCAGGTCCAAATTCTTCAAGACGAGGTGGGGATCGAGGACGACGAAATGGTCCCCATCGCGTTTTTGCATGAAGATACCGGCCGGGGAAGTGTGGCCTATCAACCGGGGATCGTGAATGGAATTAGTTTGCAGCCCGACATCTTCGGAGCCCCGAAACCGCATGGGCCTTGGATCGACGGTGAAGATGTATTTGAGGCCGATGTGGAGAGCTTGCTCAATCCGTTGGGCGTGGAATTGCATTGGATTGAGAACTGGGACGTCTATCACGTGGGCGCTGGTGAGGTGCATTGCGGATCGAATGTGGAACGAGAATTGCCGGCCACACCCTGGTGGGCCAAGGAGATGGAATGATGAACGGACTCAATAAGCGATTCGCCTGCTGGCTTTTGGTATGTGCCTTTTTGCTGACGGCGTCGACCACTGCCTTCGCCCAGGGGCAGACCAGAGATCATACCCCCGATTTTGCGGCTCAATCAGAGTTGGAGGAGGTCGCCGCTGAGCTCGAGGAGTTGTGGGCCGAAAACCCGCATGTATTCCGGCAACTGGCCGCCATTCGCGGGGCCGTTGTGGAAACCCATATTCAAAGTGGCTATCGGCCGATCAATGTCGCCCGATATCTGGATGGAATCGACGAAGATGCCATCTTGGTCCTGTTGTGGGCGCTGGCTGTCGAAGAGCCGCGGGCATTGGGAATGGAGCTGCAGACCTGGAGAATGTGGCGCATCGGGCTTTTGGAAGCCCTGGGCCGGCTGCGAGACGAGCGCAGCATACCCGTATTGCAATCGCTCATCGAAGACGAGCCCTTTCCATCGGTGCGCCAGGCGGCGACATCGGCGCTGGGCCGGTTGGACGACGAACAGAGCATCGCTGCGGCCATCGAGGTCGCCCGGATGTCGCCGGAGAAGCGAGACGCCATCGTCGCTGGTTTGGGCAATGCCCGTCGCCAGGTAGCTCTGGATTATCTGATGGAGGTTCTCGGTGCAGCCGATAACACGGAAGAACAGCGAAAAGCGGTCCGGGCTATCGGCGATTGGGCAAATCAATGGGCCTGGCAGACGTCGAGTCGCGAGGCCTATCGAGGAGAAGGTCAAAAGGGACGACAACGGATCATCGACCGCCTGATCGACCTCTATCCCTCGGCGGGTGAAGTAGTGCGCGCAGAGATCAAAAAGAGTCTTCAACTCGCCGGAGCGGCGCACTCCGAACAACGAGCCACACAGCGAGCCGATGCGGCCACCGATCCCGCTGTGCGCGCCGACCTGATGGACTTGGCTGCGAAAATGGCGCAGTCACCGATGGATTGAGCACCGGCATTTCACGTCATTGAGTCCTGCAAATCACCCGAAAAATATCATTGATTCCACGCGTTCGGCGTCTTCTTCTCGCCCCACGCCACGCCACTGCCGGGCGGCCGTGGCTGCCGCATGGCGGGCCCTGATTATTTCGTCGGCGGAGGCCGCCAATTCGGCGGCCAACTCCATCAACATCGCGATGTCCTTGTGGACGAATCCCGTTTCATCGAGGTAGTCGGCCGCTGCGCGAAAATGGGCATCCCAGTCCTCCCAGTCTCGATCGGCGCCACAGCAGGGAACCAGGGCGGTATGAGCAATGGCGAGGTAGCTCTTTTGCCCGCTCGATGCGATGGATTCTACGACGGTCTCCAACTCCTGGCGGGCCTGTCCGTAGTGTTCCCCGTCGATGAGGGTGAGCACCAGATTGAAATGGGGCACGACAAAATCCCGAGATCCCAGCCGTCTTTCGGTGGCGATGGCCTTTCGATAATAGGTCTCGGCGAGTTGGTGACTTCCCTCGTAACGGTGGAGTTCTCCCAGGGAATTCAAGGTATTCGATAGTCCCATGCGATCGCCGGCCTCATCGAATAGGTCGTAGGCAATCTGCAACTGGTAGCGAGCATCGTCGAATTCCTCACGCCGGGTCATCAGGGTGGCCAGACCCTGATGACATAGTGCGGAACCGCGCAGGTTATCCAGGCCTTCAAAATGGGTCATCGCCTCGCGATAAAAAGCGTCGGCCGCTTCGAAGTCGCCGAGTGTCTGGAAGGTGGCGGCAAGGCTGTGGGTGGTCTTGGCGACTCCGATCCAATCGCCGAGGCGACGGTGGATTTGACGAGCCGAAGAGACGAGCTGCTGAGCCGTCTCAAACTCCCCCAGCCGTCGATGGAGTGTCCCCAATCCGTACAGGGACTCGGCAATCAGGTCGTCAAACCCTTGGGCCTTTGCGATGTCTCGAGCCCGTGTAAACAACTCCTTTGCCGCCTGACTATCGGCCTCGTAATTGTAGAGATGAGCCCATTCGATCCAGCCCAATAAGCGGCGCCGATCGTCAGGGGGAGCCTTGAGCTGGTCCAGCGCTTGGTCGCGGCGCTCGAGCAGCGAGCGGGCATGTCGAACTTCACAGGTGCGCCTGGCCTGCCGGGCGGCCTCCAACAGGGGCTCGACGGCCTCCGCGATCTGGTCACCACGCCAGAAGTGGCGGGCCAGGCGAAGATTGGCGCCCGGGACATCGGGCTCGTAAAGGGTGCGGATCATGTGGGCGCAGACTCGGTTGTGGCTCTCCCATCGTCCGGCGGCGGTGGCGATACGCTGCAGGCATTCGCGTAATGCTTCGTGGGTGAAGATCCATCCGGAGTTGGTGCGCCGCGCCAATCCAGCGGCGATCATCGCCTCCACGGCGGCCATTGGTGGCGCGACATCCAGGCGCCGACAGGCGGTGTTCCACTCCGTGAGGTCCACGGTGTGACCCAGCGTTGCGGCCAACTCCAGAGCCCGCTGGGCTGGCTGGCGTTTGGGTTCATCATAGTCGCGCAACAACACCTCCAAGCGCTGCACCAGCAGGTGATGTACGTCGTCGGGTAGATCGATTTTTTCACCGGGACGCAATTGGTAGCCCTCGGGCGTCGATTCCAGCAATCCACGATCGACCCAGTCACCGATGAGTTGCACGGCGAAGAGAGGATTGCCGGAGGTCCGCCGCGCTACGTCGCGAGCCAAGGGTTCGTCGAGCGTGAGAATATTTCGAACCACGGCCAGATGATCCGGCTCAGCCAGGGGCTTCAATGCGAGGGTCCGACTTCGATTGTCTCCCTCCACCATCAGCAGGGCGTCGGCTTGTTCGTCGAGGCGCAGCAACTCCTCCTGGCGGGCGGTGAGCACGCATAGAACCGGCGAATCCCCCCGCTTACGACGGAGAATATACTCCACAAAGTGAAGTGAGTCGGCGCTCCAGTGAACGTCGTCGAGCCACAAGATCACCGGTCGGTCGGCCGTGAGGCGATCGAGAAAGCGGGCGATGACGGCGTAGCGCTCGGTGGGCTGGGAAAAGCGCACTCGTTGATCACTGACCTCGGTATCCGATGCTGCCGATGTGGCGATAATTTCCGTCAGAGCCAGGCAGTCGAAGTCCTCGTTGGCACCGGTGGGGTTGGATTCTGCAAAGACCGCTTCGACGCGGCTTCGAATCTCGTTTCGCTTCAGTCCCGTACAGCGCAGATAGGAGGCGAGCATTCTCGACAGACCTTCGCCCGGGGCCAACATCGGCCCGTGTTGCACTGTGAGTACCGATGCCGCACCGACCTCATGTGCGCGCCCTGTCATCCACTGTGCAAGCCGGCTTTTGCCCGTCCCCGCCGGCCCTCGAATCACGACCGCCCGGGCCTGGCGTTGGCGCCTGACCTCGAGCAGAGCATCCCAGATAGCATCGCGCTCCTCGTCGCGGTCGACCATGGGCACCGGGCGAAGACCAAATAATGCGAGCCCCGCCTCGATGACAGCGTCGGCCGGTTGTTCTGCTGTGGAGCGTCGCCAGGTCGGTGGTGGTGGCGGACAGTGGGCGAATATCTTGTTTTCGTTGCCCGCAATGGTGGACGTATCGAGTTCGGGCAACACTAGCGTTTCGTCCCTCAGTTCTGTTGGCTCTGTATCGTTGGTGCTGGCATCGTCGATCTCGAAGGGCACGGTGATCATGCGGTCGAGCCGATCGTCGTCGCCGATTTGTCGAAGGGCGTAGGCTGCATCGGCGGCCCGGCGAAAGCGCTGGCGAACGTCTTTGACGAGCAATTGTTCGACCCATTTCCGATATTCCGGCGGGGTCTCGTCGTCCAACTCCAGCGGAGGCAGCGAGTCGTATAAGTGACGGTGCAAAATTTCTTTCGTATCGCCGCTCGAAAAGGGAGGATCGCCGCTGGCAAGCCAGTAGGCGATGCAT
Source organism: Myxococcales bacterium (assembly GCA_007119595.1). GTDB lineage: Bacteria > Myxococcota_A > Bradymonadia > Bradymonadales > Bradymonadaceae > SLJM01. The sequence goes on along the minus strand of SKPJ01000397.1, from coordinate 6,441 downwards.
CCCAGGGCGTAGAGATCGGTCCAGGGTCCCTGATTTCGCCACTGCCCGGTGATCTGTTCGGGAGCGATAAAGCGGGGTGTGCCGGAGATATTCGCGTCGAAATTGTGATGGCGCTGGAGGTCGGTTTGCTGGCTCAGTCGCCGGTCATCGAAGGCATGGGCCAAACCAAAATCGGCGATTTTCAGGCTCGGCCCTGCGCCGTCGGAAACCACCAATAGGTTTGCCGGCTTGAGATCGCGATGGATCACCCCACGGGCATGGGCGTAGGCCAGAGCGTCGAGCAGTCGCAACAGGATCGTTCGCTGCTGAAAAAAGGAAAGCGGCCTGCGGCGAACGTCCATCAGGGTTCCCGTTCCAAGCTCCATGGCGAGGTAGGGACTGCCCTCAATGAATTCCTCCGGCGCCGTCCGGGCAGCCCGGGCGTCGATTTCACCGCAGTCAAAGACCTGGACGATCCCCGGATGTTGCAGCCGTGCCACGGCGCGAACTTCGTCGCGAAAGGCGATGCGAAACTGAGGCTGACGGACTCCCCGGGCTGTCATGATCTTGAGCGCCACCGGCACTCGGCGTTCTGCGTGAACACCGCGCCACACATGGGCCATGCCGCCGACACCGACGGCTTCAAACAATTCGAATGGTCCCATTCGAATCATCGGATTTCTCGACGAGGCAGCCAGCGAAATAACGGCAAAATCTCACTGCGATCGCCGATCGAAGAGAAAGGCCCGACAGACAACATCAGTCCCCACCCGAGAGGAGTTCGCGCAACGTGGAGCGCAGCTTTTTGATGTCCACCGGTTTGGTCAAAAAACGGTCGCATCCGGCGTCGAGAGCTCGCTGACGATCGTCTTTGAGGGCGTGTGCCGTAAGCGCAACGATTGGAATATCGGCCGTCGCATCGTCCTCTTTGAGCTGGCGCGTGGCCTGCCATCCGTCGAGTACCGGCATGGTCAGATCCATCAATACTACATCCGGAGACTCGCTCTGGGTCAATTCGATCGCCTCTTGACCATTGACGGCCACGACGACCTCGTAACCATATCGGGCGAGACGGCGCGAGAGCATATCTCGATTCATCTCGTTGTCTTCGGCCAATAAAATTCGGTTCATCAGATGACTCCGGTTGCTACAGCGGACGTACTCGAGTCCAGACTATCGATGAGTTCGGTGAGATTGTCTAGAAATTCGTGTTCACTTTGACTTCCCTTGTGTAGGATCTGACGAACGTGGGTGTCGAGCAATTTTTTCTCCCGGTTCGTCAATTCCATGGCGGTCAAGATCACGATGGGAATGGTCTGCCATTCCGGGTTTTTATGAAGGATTTGAAGCAGATCGAATCCATCGACCTCGGGCATCATCAGGTCGAGCAAAATCAGGTCGGGACGCCGATGTTCCTGCAGATATTGGTGGGCTTCTCCCCCATGGGCGGCGGTGTCGACGTCCCAGTGGGTTCGGTCGATTCTGCGTTGCAAAAGGTGTCGTAGATCGTCGTCGTCTTCTACGATGAGCACCCGGGGAGTGCCCTTGTAGGCGTAGCGGTTCAAAATAATATCCAGGCTCTCCCGATCGATGGGTTTGACCAGATATTCGTCGGCGCCGAGGCTAAAAGCCTTCGATTCCTCATCGAGAATACTGCCGACGATGACGGGGATGGAACTGGTCGTGGGATCTGATTTGAGTTTTGACAACACATCCCAACCGCTCATCTCGGACATCAGAACATCGACGACGATAGCATCCGGTTTGAGTTGTCTGGCCATCTGCAGTCCCTCGTCGCCGGACATCGCTGAATGGACCACCACCGATCGGTGGGTCAGATAGCGGGTGATCATTTCGTGGACGCTCGGCTCGTCATCGATGACCAATAGAGCGACATTCTCACCCCTGTGGGCACTGTCGGCAATCGCTGTCTGGATCGACGCACGGGGACTGGCAACCGACGCGGAGTCGTCGCGACGACTCGATGAAAATGATCCATGAGCGACTCCCGAGGGCAGGTGAACTACAAAAGTGGTACCCACTCCCCGTTCGCTCTCGATCTCGATGCGACCGCCGAGCACTTCGCAATAATTTTTGCAGATCGCAAGGCCCAACCCGGTGCCTCCGTATTTTCGGGTCGTCGACTCGTCCTCCTGGGTAAATGCCTCGAAGAGGCGCGGGATTTTCTCCTCGGGAATGCCAATTCCCGTATCGCGCACGGTGAATTGAAACCACGTCTTGCGATCGTGTTCGTAGGTGGAGGTCGAGAAGTGGACCGTTCCCTCTTCGGTGAATTTGCCGGCATTGTTGAGGAGGTTGGATAGAATCTGGCGGATCTTGGTGCGATCGGAGCGCAGCGTGCCAAGTGTCTCTTCTTTTTCGACGATCAATTCGTTGCCCGAGGCCGCGATATCGGGCTCGAGCATGACCACCACGTCGTTGACGAGATCGTCGGCTTTGAAGGTGTCGATCTCCAGCTCCACCTTTCCGGCCTGGATCTTCGACATGTCGAGCACGTCGCTGATCAGGGAGACCAGGTGCTTGCCGGCGAGCTGAATCTTCTCCAGATCGGGGACTACTTCGGAATAGCCCAGAATCTCGGCATCTTCGGTGACCAACTCCGAATAGCCGATGATGGCGTTGAGCGGCGTGCGCAGCTCGTGGCTCATATTGGCCAAAAATGCGGCCTGAGCTTCTTTGGCTCGCTTCGCTTCTTCGGCGACTCCCTGAGCCTTTTTGATCATCGATTGGGCTTGTTTTTCGCTCGTGATATCGGTGATCTTCAATACGATGCCCACCACTTCATCGTCGCGCAGCATGGGGTTGAAAGTGACCTTGGCGGGAAAGGTGTTGTCGCAGTGGTTGACGATATGGCAGTCGTCGAAGCCAAAGGGGGTCGATTCTTGAAGCTTTTGCTCCAGTGCATCCGTCGGTCCGTCGATCTCGTCTTCATGCCCCAATTTTATGCTGAGGAACTCGAAGATCTGCCGGCCTGTCCCCTGGTCGTGGGAGACGTCGAGCATTCGCTCCCCGGCGGCGTTTAAAAACCGGATCTCCCAGTTTCGATCCATATAACAAATGCCGTCGGAGAGGGCGGCGAGCACGGCGTGGAGTTTGTCGCGCTCGTCGATGAGTTGGTCGTGCAACTCCTCCATCTCCATCGACGAGATATCGAGCGATCGCTCCAGGCGATAGCGGTCGTCGTCGGCGCTTTCATAGGCAAAGCTGACCCGCTCGAGCAGCTTGGACCACGCTTCGGGATCGGGAGTCTGGTCGGGATCCTCGATCCCGACTCGCCGGAGTTGGCGCTGCAATATGGAGTGAAGATCACTCATGTTGTGGCATTCCTTGGCCTTATTTCTCGCTTATGACGGTGAGGGTCATGGTCTGGTTGTGCAGCGCACAATCTGATCCGGCGACGTATGGAGAAAGCTCCCCATAGGAATAAAAACCGACCATTTTCGAGCCTTCTGGAAGGGTCTCGGCGACGGCCTCTAACTCATCTTCGGTGCGCTGCTTGAGGATCAGTCGTCGGCCCACGCAGCTGATACCGATGGCCAATGCTTGCTCGCCCTTGTGTTCGTGCATATCGGCGCAGGTCTTGGCGGCCTTCGATGCTCCCTCGACGAGGCGATTGAAATTGGCCTTCATCAATTGTGCTTTGGAGCCCTCGGGGATGTCCCCTGCGAAGGTCATCGATTGATCGTCTTCGTCGACGGCCAAGATGGTGCGCACCAATCGCTCGTCACCGTCGGCATGCAATTCCAGGGGAAATAAAAGACCTGTCGCCGGCAGTCCATCGGCCTGATCGCCGAGGTAGCGCTTGTACAGCTCCAGCGCTGGTTTTCCGTCCAGTTCGTAGAGAACGCTTCCCTCCGAGCGGGTCACCCGGCGCTGCGGTCCGAAGCGATCCCAGCCTCCCTGCGAGCCGTGAGAAATGCAGAAATTATCGCCATAAAAAGCAACTCCGGAGACCAAATTGGACTCCGGGCTCGAACCGTCGAGCACCCAGGTCTTTTCAAAGCGGTCTCCATCGCCGGCCAGTCCACCGGTGACGACGGCGCTTTCGTCGAGTACGGAGTTGATTCCCTCCACCAATTTCGTGCCGTTGACGTTGGTGCCGTTACTCAGGACGAAGAAATTCGTGATCTGTTGATCCTCGAATTTCTGAGCCAATTCTCTTCCCGCTTCATAGGAGGCATCGAGTTCGTCGAGTTCCACCGTCGCCGATTGAATGCGTCCACCGTCGAATCGAGTCACCGCCACCGAAAGGGTGCCGTCGGAGACGCGGGTGTCATGGATTTCGCCGGAGCTGGAACAGCCGATCAGATGTGAGTTGGGATAGGCCTTACGCAAACTTTCAAAGGGAGCCGGGTCATCGAGGTACTCGCGACTTCCGAAGACGAGTACCAATGTATTTTCCGAATCCAGCGCGGGAAAATCATCTACGGTCCATCCCGAATCGAGATGGTGCTCAAACGTCGAAACTTCCATGGCGCCTCCATTGGATCAGGTAGTCAAATATCTATCGCGTTGCCTCTTCGCACTTCTACTTCGTGAGTGGCGCAGAGTATGTACCAGTGGCATTGTGTTTGCAACGGACGTAAATTCGTTGAGCGCTGGTACTTCAGCGAAGGCGCTGCCAGTTGGAGTGCGGAATTTGCTCGGACGTCGGGGGATGGACATTGCCGAGAATATAGACCGCCCGGCGGTTTCGCTCCTCGGCGGTCTGGTCCGGTGTGTCGACGGCGAGCACCTGTTGGCCGAAGCCCTGGTAGTAGATGGGTATCTCAAGGCCGTGGTTTCGAAACCAGGTGGCGATCGATTGGGCTCGACGGGTGCTCAATCGGAGATTGTTTGCGGCGCTTCCAACCGTGTCGGTATACCCGGCGACGTACAGCCGCACGTTGGCTTCTCGTTCACCCAATTCATCGATGGCTTCTCGAATACGGTCGCGCGTCATCTCCAACTTTGCAGCTTGCTCTTCATCGATGGAGGCGCTGCCCGTCTCGAAGTTGATGACCTGTTCCGGGATCTCGACCCAAAAGGGTTCCAGAATATATTCGTACCAGCTTCCGGCGCCGTAGTGGACTTTCAGCCGTACGGCCGCGGGATCGCCCTCGGATTCCCATTGAACATCGAGACGTCCCTGGCGGCCACCGAAGGACTGGGTGGTGTCGACGATCTGACGGCCCTGGCCGTCGAGAACCTCGATCTCGACCCGGTCGACGGCCTGATTGATGCGGATCGGCACCTTGCCGGCGCCGAGGTCGATTTCGTCGCGAACCACGTCGATGTCGAGGCCGCTGGAGACGGTGACATCGAAATCAAATTCGATGGTGAGTACTTCATCGCCGATACGGCCCTGCACGGTTGCGTCGTGGCGGAAGGTTCCGACGGGCTGATCGATGGTGATATCGACGGATTGTCCGTCGCGAAGTGAGCCCAACGTTTGGGATTGAATATGTCCGTCCTGGCGCTTTATTTCGATCTGCACGTCGCTCAAGGACGCGTGGGCCTGGAGCGTCAGCGTCGGTTTTTCCTCTCCGGCGACCACGTTGTGATCGAGTTGATAGCTGACCTCGCCGCCGACGATGGCGCTCTCTTCGGCATCGGCGACCTGGCTCCAATACGGTGAGAAAACCGATACGGACCCGAGTATGGCGATGATGACGATGGGGCGTAAAAACGGTTGGCCACGCATAGATAATATCGGGATTGGGAAAACGGGAGCTTGCGACTCAACGGAGGCTGTCACATCCGACGACTCCATCGTAGCCGATGGTTGTATGACAGTCGATGGCGCCCATCTCTTGATTGCGTAAATATAGGCTACTCACTCCACTGAGAGCGGCCCACCGGAAGATCTTCAAAGGCCTCGTCGGCTCGTTGGTAGAGTGGATCGCAACGGTGGGGCAAAAGCGGTCCGTCCCAGGCGTAGACGCCGCCCTCGTCGTAATAGGCCGGAAGATGATCGAGGATGCAGCCGGCGCCGCCGAGTACGTCGTGGGCGCCGAAGACGACGCGGCCCACGCCGTGCAATAAAAGAGTGCCGGCACACATCACGCAGGGTTCGAGGGTCGTATAACAGGTCATCTCTCGGGCACGAGGCCACAAGGTTGGGTCCACGTCGCCGATGGCGACCACTTCGGCATGGCGTCCGGGATTGTATTGCGGGGCCAATACGGCGCTATTTCCCTGGCCCACGATTTCGCCGTCAAGGGTGATGACGCATCCGATCGGAAGATTGCCCTCGTGCTCAGAAGCGAGGGCAATCTCGATGGCCCGGTTCATAAATTCTTTGTCCTGGTCACTACTCATGACCCGGCAGTGTGCTATGCCCGGTAGCTACAATCAAGGGCTGCCAGGGGCGCGGTTCTCGGATCGGGGACTAAGCCTTACGCCAGAGAGTTCGGCGGGTTGACGGAACGGGGATAGCGACGCAGCCCCTGCGCGGGTACG
>SKPJ01000305.1 GCA_007119595.1 Myxococcales bacterium | reverse complement strand
TCGTTCCCGCCGGTGGAGTCGAGGAGGCCAAGGTCACCTACAGTGGCGAAACCGAGGCCGTCCAAGACCTCGCGGTATCAGTGGAGTCCAATCACGCCGGTCCACCGCAGGCGATGCAGTTTTTGGTCTCCGGCAGCAACGTCTCGGTTTCCACGATGGAGGTCAGCATCGATCCCTCGTTTTCGACCGCTGCCGGCGTCGACGAAGTGGCGACCTTCGAGGTCGTCGATGACACCGGACAGGCACAGCTTCAATCCGCCAACTGGTTGCTCCACAAGCGGCCGGCCGAGAGTCAGGCCACCCTCGATGGCAGCGGTGAGGAGGCGAATATTGTACCCGATGTCGCCGGTGAGTACCGCATCTCGGTCGTCGTCTCCGATGGCAGCCGGGACGTACAGAAGGTGTTGGATTTCGAGGCTCAATAGAACCCTTGGAGAAGAAGGGGCTGTGACCCTTGGTTCATACCTTGACACCGTGGCGGACCCTTATTAAGGTCCGCCACCGGTTTGCCGGACTGAATTTTTTGTCCCCCAAAACCATAGAATCAATCAGTGGCGACCCCAAAGGGCAGTAGTGCTGCCGGTTGTCCACTATTTCGAGACGATGAGAATCACTTTTTCGCAGGGCTGTGCCCGATGCGAAATCTGACGGAGAACGACTGATGGCTCAAGTTTTTCAAAATGTGAATACGTTTTTTGTCGATGAACGCCTCGAGGAGATGTCGACATTCCCGGAATGGGATACCGATAATATCGAACAGGCTCGCCGGGAGCTCGAAGAGTTGTTCGAAAAGCGTCACGTTCTCCTCGAAGAGGATCCGCAAGACGCGGAAACGCAATATTATTGGGTAGGCTACGTATTGCGTGCCCTCGGGTACTGCTCATCGGTCTCGGAGCCGCCCCCGGGTGGGTTGGAAACCAATGACCCTCGTCCCGATTTTACGCTCTTTTACTCCGCCGAGGACTTTCGGCGAGCTGTGGCCTTGCGAGGGCGCAGGGAGTTTTTCGCCAGTGCACTGGGCATCATGCGTGTGCTGAAGTGGGACGCATCGCTTGACGAATACGAAGATAGCGAAGACGCGACCTACAGTCCGGCCTTCGACGTCGATCGGCACCTGCGCGACACGGGAACCAATTGGGGAATTCTCACCAACGGACGGCTGTGGCGATTGTATCACCGCGATTCGTCGGGATTGATGGATACCTATTACGAAATCGATCTCGTGGAAGCGCTGGAGTCCAACGATGCCGATGCCTTCAAATACTTCTGGCTGGTCTTTTCACCGGAAGGGCTCGGAGGTTCCGAAGTGGGCGGTGCGATTGTACAGCGACTGTTGAATTGAGGTAGGGCCGCCGCGCTTTTGCGCGGGCGGCAAAAGTGAAACTGAACCGTTGATTTCCCGAGGCGGGCGCGTGGTTGCGCAGACGCTTTCGGCCAACACCTGGAAGGAGGTGAGAGCGAATATGGCGAGAAGAGGCTCCAAACAGCTCGGTCCCATCGAAGTCGAAGTACGCGACAACAATGTCAACCGAGCGATCAATCGACTCAAGCGAGAGATTGGTCGTGAAGGCATTAGCCGTGAATTGAAACGGCGTCGGTTTTATGAAAAACCGAGCGTAGCCAAAAGGCGCAAGCAGCGCGAAGCGGAGCGACGTCGACGAAAAGAAGAACGGCGTCGCCAAAAGCGTAAGCGCCGTCGTCGTCGTCGCTAACTGACAGAAATCATCAAATTGACTGCATTGGCCGGAAAGCTAGTGGCAAATGCACTTGGAGGCCGTCATTTTGGCGGCCTCTTTTTTTATGAAAGCGATCGTTATTTTTTGCCCGTGTATTATCCGGCGGCGATATAGATCAAAAATGTGGCAATGATCATCAGTACCGTGCCGATGATAAGGGCCGGCACAAAGGTGCTGCGATTGCGCTCGTGGCTGGTCTTGACGAGCATGAAGTCATTTTCCAGCGTCGGTTCCAGCTCGGTGATCTGAGTTTCCGTGTCTCGCCGGTCTTTATTCGTGCTCTGCCGACTGCCAAATGCAGCGTAGTCGTGGCGTTTTTGGGAAGACGATTGATCCCGTTGTTTCGGGGGGTGGGGCGATTTTGCTTGGCGTGATTGTTTGCTTGGCGACTGTTGGGAGCGTCGGCGTTGATTCGTTCTTTGTTGGGATTGGCGCTGTGGAGGGGAGGAAGAGTCCTTGGTTTGGGCGCCGGTGCCGACGGACTGAAGTGCTGCCGTAGGCGCTTGATGAAATGAATCGCCGTCGGGAGTCCCGCTTTGCTTGGGGGGTGGCGAACTTCGATCGACGGCCCGATGTACACTTCGTCGACGATCGGGGTTGTAGTCGAGCATCTCCGTTGGAGGATCTTCATTGGGGGGCTGGCTGGTCGAGTGTTGAGGCCGATTCGATGAGGATGATCGCCGGTCGCCGCGATCCGCTGATGGATCGAACATCTCGGTTGGTTCCGGATCGTCGTCGTGCTGTTCTTGGGAGAGGTCGAACATCTCGGTTGGTTCCGGACCGTCGTCGGGCTGTTCTTGAGAGAGATCGAACATCTCGGTCGGTTCCGGACCGTCGTCGGGCTGTTCTTCGGCGAGATCGATCATTTCGGTCGGTTCCGGACCGTCACTGCTCTGCGCCTTCTGTGCACCGGGAGCGGACTCACCGCCTCGGCTGTGTTTGTCCTGAAGGAGGTCGTCGAGGGAGAGATCGTCGGGCAATTCCCCGGGAAGGTCGATGAGCTCTGTGGGGTCGTCCTCTTTCTGAGGGGCTGCTCCGGTGGAATCGCCGGACTGTTGAGCTGCCATCTCCTCTGCTGAAGGCACAGCGGTCATGGGGACCGTTTTGGGAGCCTCGTCTTCGGTAGATGCGTGGGGATTTGAGGAGAGATCAATGCCGTCCAGATCCAAATCTGTAAGTGCGGTCAGCATCTCCTGAGCCGATGAATAGCGCTTGGATGCATCCTTCTCGATAGCCTGGGAAAGCCACGGGAAGAGGGGATGTTGGATCAGTTTGACGGGGACGTTGATGGGATGGGGGCTGATCTGGTGTTTGAGTTGTTCGACGGGAGTCTCGCCGGAGACGAGCCGGTGGCCCACCACTGCTTCAGCCAGGGTCAGCCCGAGCGAGTAGAGGTCGCTGGCCGGACGGGGAGCTTCGTCCATTAAGACCTCTGGCGACATATAAGCTGGGCTTCCGAGAGTCATTCCCTGCATCGTCAGGTCGTGCTCACCGTGCATGGTCTTGGCAGCCCCGAAATCCAAGACCTTGGGAAAGTCTTGTTGTCCCTCGACCTCGCAGAGCATGATATTTTCCGGTTTGAGATCCCGGTGGACGATATCTCGTTGGTGAGCAAAGCGCAGTACGTCCAGGGTTGCGTAGCCGATGCGGGCGATCAATTCGGTGGAAAGGGTCCCCTGTTGTTTGATGCGTTGATCGAGGGTATCGCCCTGGACCAACTCCATGGAGATGTAAAAGAAGTCGCCGTGTTCCCCGAAATCGAATTGGCGCACCGCGTGGGGATGGATGAGGTTGCTCGCCATGATCGCTTCCCGTCGAAAGCGGCGCTTCATCTCCTCTGGTTCGATGGCGAGGTTGGCGCTTGTGGCGGCCATTACTTTAAGGGCCACCTGTTGGGGTTTTCGGTCTTGGTGAGCAAGGTAGACAACCCCGAAGCCGCCCTTGCCGAGTGGCTCGACAAGTTTGTAGCGACCAGCAATTACGTCGCCGGCTTCGGGCATTTGGGAGGCACTCATCGGCCATCCTCATTGCGGGGCTTCGAGCGGAGAAGTACGCGGCGCAGTGTCATCCAAATAGGTGGTTAAGGCGCCTTCCGTCGATGGCCACGAAAAAAGCTACGATAGCCGTATTATGACCGTCGAGAAAAGCGCCAATGCGACATTGGTAACGGTATCAAAAACGGCGAAACATCAATACTCCGGCCCGGTCATCACCGATGTCGGGAGTGATTTCCCAGCCGTAGATATCATCGTCATCATCGTCGAGATACATATCGTATACGAACCAGCCCGCACCGCCGGCAAAAAGAGCGGCGCCGACGACGTAGCTTACGAGTGCAATGGTGACATAGCTGTCGCGGTCGGCGGTCAACTGGTCATAAAGAGCACGGTCACCGGCTTCGAAGGCCGTCTGGCGGTCCTCATCGACACCGGGAATGACGGACATGTCGAAGACGGCACCGGTGATCAGACCGGCGACGCCAGCGCCTGCGATACCGAGGGCGACAAAATTGAGTTCCGTTTCGTCCTCACCGATCATTGGCTCGTCGTCGATGTCCGGGCCGTCGTCGACATCGGTTTGCTCCGGTTCATCACTTTCCTCTTGGAGCCGGCCGCGCACGATGAGCTCGTCGTCGGGAACAATCTCGATTTCCTGAATGTCGTCGTCGTACCCTTGGAGTTCAAAGCGCACCGTATAGACGCCGGGCTCGAGTCCGGCGGTTTCCGTCGGTGTCACTCCCATCAACTCATCGTCGATATAAACGGTGGCCAGTACCGGGTCGCTGTCGATGCGCAGCCGTCCTCCCAGATCTTCGTGGTATGCCGCACAGTCGGGCGCCCCCTCTGTCACGGCATCTTCTGCCCGTTGTATCAATGCCGGATCATCGAGGGGATTTTGCAAAAATGCCTCGTAGTAGGCGAGGCCGATATGGCACTGACCCAGCTCTTCATAAGAGCGGGCAATATTGAGAAATAGCCGCGGATCTGGTTCCAGCCGATTGGAGATCACGAGATACTCCAGTGCAGCCTCGAAATCACTTTCCCCGAATGCCTGTTGAGCTTGGGCAATGAGTTCGTCAAAATCCGCATTCAGGGCAGCCTCTTTATCGATTGGAGAATCGGCGAGTGCTGGTGAAGATAGAATAATGGTCCAAATAAAAATGCCGTAAAAGCAGAGCCATCGGAAGTTCACTTCGACTCCTCGTTTAGCAACTATGTGTGAAATCGGGGACACGTCTAAAAACGACGGGACTATCGCGATTGCCTTGAGTTCATCAAACACCACGAAGATAGCGTAAAACGATCGCGAGGGCTACAGCAAGTAATTGCGGAAGCCAACCCGTGACGATTCCGATATTTACCGGTTGACTGCAAGGCGATTTGCGCTGGATTGACACCACTATAGCAGCCGGGTGTCTTGGTATGGCGTTGATGGGTATGATAAACCTAACAGGGCTACCTATTGCGCCGATATTCGTTTCAGGGAACGATTGGTCATGGAAAATTTGCCTCAAATTGGTGAGATTGTCGACGGCACCTATGAGCTTACGGGTGTCCTCGGGCGAGGAGGGTTTGGGGCAGTGTATCGGGCGCGGCAGCTCAATATGGAGCGCGACGTGGCGCTGAAATTGCTGACCGCCAGTGGCCCCAAATTCGGGGAAATGGTCAAACGCTTTCGCCGGGAGGTGATGGCGATACGCAATCTCACTCATCCCAATACAGTTCGGATCTACGACTTTCACGACGATCCAGAGGGACTGCTGTATTATACGATGGAAGCCCTCAATGGGCAGACCTTAAAAGGGGAAGTCAAGGAAAACGGGCCCCTTTCTCCCCAGCGGCTCAAGCACGTGATGATTCAGGTATTAAAGAGTCTGTCGGAGGCTCATTCCTACAATATCGTCCATCGCGATCTGAAGCCGTCCAATATCATGTTGGTCGAGATGCACGGGGAGACCGATTTTGTGAAGGTCCTCGATTTTGGCATCGCCAAGATGCTCCACGATGGCGGTGAGGACGAGGATCATGTCGAACAATTGACGTCGGCCGGTGTCCTGGTCGGCACCTTGAAATATATGGCGCCCGAACAGATCTCGGGAGAGGAGTTGGGGCCCTTTACCGATCTATACGCCCTGGGGCTGATCGCAGTGGAGATGTTGACCGGCGAAAGTATCTACTCCGGATCGGGCCGATGGGAGGTATTGCGTCAGCAGGTCAGCGACGAGCCGGTTCATCTGCCGGAGCCCGTCCTTGATTCCACCATCGGGCCCGTATTGCGACGATGCCTCAATAAGGATCATCAGCAGCGCTACGCCACAGCCGAAGAACTCATCCATGCATTGAACAACCTCGATTCGAGCCGGCTGGAGGACTACCCGTTGTACGTCAGCGATGGCTTTGACGGATGGGTGCCCCGCCAGGAGTCCGATCAATCCGTGGAAGAGCCTCCAGTGGAAGAGGGAGGGCTGGAGACGGTGATCATCGATGCCCCAACGGGGGGGGGTGCTAAGACGGAAGTCACGCCGATGCCATTTGAGGGGAATCAATATCAACAGGAAGCAGGTCAGGCCAATCCACAGGGGGTACCGGACTCCCAAGTCTCACATGCTCCGGGAGGAGTCAGTGCCGGGGGAGTAAGTGGAGCGGGCCTTCAGCAAGTCTCGCGGCCGATCTCGGAGACCGGCGAGACATGGAACGGCGGCGCCAATGCCGACAACAGCGCCTCCTACGGCACCGATCCCGGCACGGGGCCGGCCCATCACGCTGCACAGGGGGCTCAGTCGCCGATGCAGGTAGGCGATGATTCCTCGATTACCGGGGAGGTCTCCGATCTCCATCCGCGGATGCGAGCCGACGAGTTGTCGAGAGGAACCGTTGTTCGCGACAGCAAAAAGAAGAAAAAGAAGGGAGTGAAGATCTTTTTGTTGGTGGGGCTGTTGGTTGTGGTCGTCGGTGTCGGAGGCGCTGGAACGTGGGTGATGCTCAATGGTGTCCCGGGCACTACACAGACCGGCGGGCAACCGATGGCACAGTCCGGCGAAATTGACCCGGAGTTAGTGGTCGACGAAGACGGTGAAGACAGCGATGAGGAAGATGGAGAAGCCACCGCCGATGCCGACGACGTGGAAATGCACGAGGTGACGGTCAGTCTGGAAAATGAAGACGTGCGAGCCAGAGTCTATGTCGACGATGAACTGGATGGGCGCACACCTCACACCGTGAAATTCGAAGAGGAGACGGTCCTGGTTCGTCTGGAAGCCCGTAATTTTGAGAAATTGGAACGAGAACTCGACTGGGATTCACCATCGGAGATGAGCCTCCAACTCGAGCCGGTTGAAGAGGAGGAAGTCGTCGCCGATCGCGGTGGTTCCGCGACGGGTTCCAATGATTCCGATGAAGAGCCCACCGGCGCCGGAGGAAGCGGTGAACGTGGCGCGACGTCTGACCCCGGTCCAACCCCCGAGCCCGAGCCGGAACCCGAACCCGAGCCCGAACCGGATCCCGATCCGAGCGGGGGGTGGGTCGATATTCAACGCGATTCCGATGAGGAAGAGCAAGAAGAGGAGCAGCCGGACCGCGACGTGCCGCTTTTTTAACCACCTCCTGTACAGTTCCTTCGCGAGACTCGAGCACTGCTCAAAGCGTCGATCACCAGATATAAACATCGAATGGATTGGCGTAATCGTCTGTCCAGGCACGGATATCTTCGTGACCCGCCGGAGTTTTCCACTCCTCGTCAGCGGCGAGCTCTCCAAGGGCCTCTGGGGAATGAGCGATGACCATCCACCGCGAGGAATCGACATATAGATGAAAGAGGGGATCCTCGTCGTCGACGACGTGATGTTGCGTGCGGCTAATGAGGCCGAGGTCGTCGGCCGCCCGGGCCAGTGGGGCCTCCAGGTCGAGGTAGGGGCTCGAGATGTGGATCGCCAGCAATCCGTTTGGACGAAGTTTTTCCATATAAATGGCGATGGCTTCTCGAGTGAGTAAGTGCACGGGAATGGCCGCCGAGCTATAGGCATCGATAACGATGAGTTCGTAGCGCCCGTCTTGTGCGGCATCCAGTTGCAGACGCCCGTCGCCCAGGGCGATGCGGCAATCTCCGGGACATTCATCGAGATAGGTAAAGAGCTCGGTATTGTTGGCGATGGTCGCCACGGCGGGATCGATCTCGTAGATATCCAAGACTTGTCCGGGTTTTACGTAGGTTGCTATGGCCCCCGTCCCCAATCCCACAGCGGCAATCGGAAAACGCTCCTCGCGCTCTTCCAGGGCGCGGAATATCTGGCCCAACGGGCCGGTGTAATAGTAATAGCTAAGGGGAACCGATCTCAGCTCCTCTCCCTGGTCTTGAGCTCCATGTGTGGTTCGACCGTGGTGGAGTACGTGGTAGTTGCCCGCCGAACTCTGGGTGACTCGGTGGGTGCCAAAGAAGCTGCGATCGGCGTAGAGTTCATCCGAGTTGGGACGGATCTCAAATACGGCGACGACAGCGACGAGGGAGGCTAATAAGGCCGGTGTCCAGCGCGAAAAGCGAGCGTGTGCAAAGGCGAATAGAGCGGTGAAGACGAAGACGACAGCAATGGCTGCCGCCGTGGTCACCCCGTCGAGTTCAGTTCTGTCGAGGACGTCGTATACGAGAAATGCTGCCCCGCCAAAGAGCGAGAGCAAGAGCACGATTCGGACGGCTGTTCGGCGATAGACATAAGCCGGAATGGCCAGGGCGGCGATGAATAGCACCACCGGATATTCGAGGAGGCGATCGAAGATGACCGGAGCGACCAGGGCGTTGAAGGCACCGCCGAGGACTCCGCCGAGGGCGATCCACAGATAGAATTCAGTCAGGTCGTCGGTATGCGGTCGGTCGGCGGCGAGCAGATTGTGGAAGGCCATGCAGAGAACGAAAAGGGTGGCGAAGTTGATCGCCGTGACCGCCCATAACGGGTCGACCGTATTGCTGAACATCAACACGCAAGGGGCGATGATCAGAGCCGGTACGAGGGCCAGCCATCCGATCATGGGCACCGGTTTGTAGCGCGCGAAGGCCAGGATAAATGACACCATGTAGATCGCCAGCGGTGGAATCCATAATAGAGGAACCGGCGCCACATCGGTGGTGATGAAGGTGGTGATGCTCAGCATTAGGCTCGATGGAATAAAAGCCCACAACAACCAACGCCCCCGTCGTCGCCAGCTCAGGCGAATTCGACTGGCCGGTGGGGCATTGGCCTCATCACTCATCGTGTCCTTGCGGTGATCTGAGCGCCACAAAATGGCGGCACATACGGCGACGCAGGCGCACAACACCAGGTAGGCGACCATCCACAGAGTGGCTTGGGCCTCGAGACCGATGGCGGGCTCGATGAGAAAGGGATATGCAAGCAGTGCGATAACGCTTCCGGTATTGCTTGCAGCGTAGAGGTGGTAGGGATCGCTTGCCCGAGGGTCGTCGATCGTGGAGAACCACTTCTGCAATAATGGCGCACTCGTGGAGATGACGAAAAACGGCCAGCCCACACCGAGGCACAGGGTCACCAACAACCACAATGCCGGGCTCTGGAGACTCGCCGGATCCGATGGGGTCTCGAAGGCAATCGGTAAAAAGGCCAACCCGATGAACATGACCACCAGGTGCATCACTGCCTGACGCCGCGTGCCGAGCCATTTCGTGCTCAGGTGGGCATATAGATAACCACCCAACAACAGAGCCTGAAAAAAGACCATCGCCGTATTCCACACCGCCGGTGTGCCACCCAACACCGGTTGAATCATCTTGGCGACCATCGGCTGGATGATGAATAGTAGCGACGAGCTCGTCAGGAGGGTCAACGCATATACGAGATAGCCCATCGTGGTTCTCATTTCGTAGTGTTCACTGATTTCGCAATGAGCATTCGGTGGTCCGCACAATCAACGAAGACCAGACGATCCCTACCACCGATGCACACCTTATGTCTTGACGAAAAATCAGTCGAATCAACCTGCAGGAAGACTGGATTTTCGGTGTTCCACAGCTTCTCCCGGTCATGACATCGAAGGGGCTGGACCACATCCCATATCGGGCCGGGGGTTGGCCCACAATTTTTCGGTTGATACATCTTGTAGTAGACGGAGTCAGGTGGAGACCTCGACGAGATTCAGACCTGCTATGAGAGTGCGAGCGCAGTATAGAGATAGTGGATCGTCGGGCTGTATTGCCGCCGCGACTGTTCTTGTTGTGGCTGTTGGAGTTCCCTTTCTGTTTTATCGAACCGGAGTGCTCGATGAGGACCCGACTTGGTGGGTGGCAATCTTGCAGGTCATCGGCGGATTCGCTGCTATCATCGCCGTCGGTGGCCTGAGCTTCAAGTTGCTGTCGCCGATCGTACAAAAACTCTCCGACCGAGGCTTTCGTGAGCTCGATTTCGAGGGTGCGCGTCTGACCGACCTCGAAGAGCAGATCGGAGTCGATATTTCCAGCACACACGTCGCTCATTTATGTGCTCAGAATCGGCTGGCACAACTTCGGATTGTGGGACAGCAGCAAAAGAACCACGAAATCAAGATCGTCATACAGGGATATTCTCGCACCGAGTTATTGGAGATATTCGACGACGAACTCTTCGTCACCGATGATCTGTCGCCCCTGGGTTACTCCTCGAGTTCCGGACGTTTGATGCGTACTGATATCCGAGACGATCACTTGCCGAGCCAGGATGTAACCGGGGGGGAGGTCGACTTGCACGAGGGGTTCAACCTCGACGTCATGCACGCCGGCCACACCGAGATCTTCGAGGCCATCTGCGATGCCCTTTATCGGCACAGATATCTCAATATGGCCTATCAAATTCACAGCGAATTTCCCTGGCACGTCACTCCGCAGCCAAAACTCGACGGTGTGCGCAAGCTCGATCTCGACGATCCCGACGACGCAGAATGGAAAGCAGTCGTGGAACGACAAGCCCACGTCGAACTTCCCTCCGGGGCTTGTGTGAGCCAGGATTATCTCCTGGTTTCCGATGCCAGTTCGCTCAGTATTCTCCACGACCTGGCAACGCTCGGACGAAAGAAATACGAGGAGCTCGTCACCTTCTACTTGATGCCGCTGGGCGAGGTGAAGTGCAACTTCGTGGTGCGAACGGATGGTGGAGGTACGGTGCATCACTCCCCGTCGCATCGGTTGGTACACGAGATTCGAGGGGTCGATGAGAAGGGACGTGAGATCAGCGTCGATATTTCCGTGGGGAGTCCGGGAAATGACCGGTTCGGCGAAGAAAACCGAAACAAGCTGTATTTCGAGACCCTTCATCGCTTCATCAATGAGATGGCGACCCCTGCGCGGAGTGATTTGTCAGCCGGGCAACGTGAATCCGACCACGCGTCAGTGTAGACGCTCGGTGACAGTAAAGACTTCCTCCTCCGCCGTGGGACCGAAGCGCACGAAATGGTCGGAGGCTTCCAGGTCAACGATGTGTCGTGTTGAAACCTCGGGACATTCGTCGACATCGCTGACGGTGCTGTCGATTTCATCTCCATCTTTGTCGACGAAAGCGACGGGAATCTCGGTACTGACAAAGAAGGCGTACTCACCGCTGGAATCGACATCGTAACGAAGGTATCCGCCAAACAAATCTTCATCCAGCGCGCTCAATTCGACCCGGAAATGGGTATGGGGTTGGGCAATATTGTCTTCAGCTTCTGCTCGCTCAGCGGCGGCCGGACGGGTCAGGGGAAGATCCTCGCGAGCATGAAGGCAGGCCTCTTCCTCCGGCGTCAT
>SKPJ01000557.1 GCA_007119595.1 Myxococcales bacterium | reverse complement strand
TATCAATCCGCAGATTATTTCACGATCGACTAAAAGTACTATGCTGGAAGAAAAGCAATTAGAAAAACGAGCCGGCAATCTGATATTCAGAAATGTATGGGACTACGACCCGGCACCCGAAAAGCCCGATCACGTACGCCTGAAAGAAAAGTACGATCTGTTTATCAACGGGGAGTTCACACCTCCCGAAGAAGGCCGGTACTTTGAATCCGTCAACCCGGCCAACGAACAGAAACTTGCCGAGGTGGCAGAAGCCACCAAACCCGATATCGACAAAGCGGTTGAGGCGGCACGCAACGCTTACAACCGGACATGGGGCAAACTCTCCGGACGTGAACGGGGTAAATACATTTACCGGATCGCCCGCATGTTACAGGAGCGGGCTCGCGAGTTCGCTATTCTCGAGTCTATGGACGGCGGCAAGCCCATCCGGGAATCCCGTGATGCTGATATCCCGCTTGTGGCTGCTTATTTTTTCTACTACGCCGGCTGGGCAGACAAACTCGATTACGCCTTTCCCGGCGCCGACATAAGCTCCATTGGCGTCGCCGGCCAGATCATTCCCTGGAATTTCCCGCTGTTGATGGCGGCCTGGAAAATCGCTCCCGCCCTGGCTACGGGCAATACGGTGGTCATCAAGCCCGCGGAGACGACGCCGCTGACGGCGATGATGCTTGCCGAGATCATCGACGAGGCCGGTCTTCCCCCGGGAGTGGTCAATATCGTCAATGGAGCCGGCGCCACAGGAGCGGCGATCGTCAATCACGACGATGTCGACAAGGTGGCTTTTACAGGGTCGACGGAGGTGGGAAAGATCATCCAGCGCGCCGTGGCCGGAACCGACAAAAAGCTGACCCTCGAACTCGGCGGAAAGGGGGCGAATATCATCTTCGACGACGCCCCCATCGATCAGGCCGTGGAGGGAATCATCAACGGCATCTTCTTCAACCAGGGCCACGTCTGTTGTGCGGGCAGCCGGCTTCTGGTGCAGGAGAATATCCACGACGAGGTCATTGCCAAGCTCAAACGGCGCATGTCGACCCTGGTCATCGGTGATCCACTGGACAAAAACACCGACATCGGCGCCATCAACTCCCGGGAACAGCTCGACCGCATCACGGAGTTGGTCGACGCCGGGGTCGCTGAGGGAGCCGAGAAATTTCAGCCCCGATGTTCGCTGCCCGAGACCGGTTATTTCTTCGCTCCCACCATCTTTACCGATGTGACGCCGTCGCATCGGATCGCCCAGGAAGAGATCTTCGGTCCCGTGTTGTCCGTACTGACCTTTCGGACCCCGGAGGAGGCGATCGAGAAGGCCAATAATACGCCCTATGGGCTGGCCTGCGGGGTGTGGAGCGATAAGGGAAGCAAGTTATTTCGCATCGCCGGAGCGCTCAAAAGCGGCGTTATCTGGGGCAATACCTATAATAAATTCGACCCCGGAAGCCCCTTTGGTGGCTACAGGGAAAGTGGCTTCGGCCGTGAGGGCGGCGTTCACGGACTACTGCCGTATCTGGAGGTGCGCTGATGGCGAAATCGAAGAACAACCGCAACCGCCTCGACGTCTACAAGACGTTTAAGCTGTATATTGGAGGTGCCTTTACGCGCACCGAAAGTGGCCGTTACCTCACCGAGCAAACGCATAAGGGGGATTTCGTGGCCAATATTTGCCGCGCCTCGCGCAAGGATTTTCGAGACGCCGTCGTCGCTGCCCGTCACGCCCATCCGGGGTGGGCTGGCCGGACTCCCTTTAATCGATCCCAGATCTTGCATCGCATGGCGGAGATGTTGGAATCGCGCCGCGTGGGATTTGAAAAAGCACTCCAAGAACGCGCGGGCTACGACGAAAAAGCAGCGGTCGCCGAATTGGACGCCACCATCGATCGCCTCATCTGGTATGGCGGGTGGGCCGATAAATTCATCCAGGTATTTGGAAGCACCAATCCGGTGGCCTCGCCGCATTTCAATTTCACGATGCCCGAGCCCACGGGGGTCGTCGCCTCTCTGGCTGTGGAGAAGGCGCCGCTGTTGGGACTCATCACTTCTTTTGCACCGCTGATCGTCTCCGGCAACACGGCGGTGGTCGTGGTGGATAGCGATCATGCAAGCCTGGCCATCGATTTTGCGGAGGTATTGCATTGCAGTGATCTTCCCGGCGGAGTGGTCAATATATTGACCGGACACCGCGACGAATTGCGAGGGCATATCTCGGGACACCGAGACGTGGACGGCATCGCAGTCTTCGACGCCACGAGCGAGGAAAAGAAGTCCATCGCCGCCGAGGGAGCCGATACGGTCAAGCGGGTCCACTTCTACGAGACACCGAAGAAAGCCGATTGGACCGACGATGCGGCGCAATCTCCGTATTGGATATTGCCGTTTGTGGAGTTCAAGACCGCCTGGCATCCGATGGGATATTGAATCCATGGGTGGCGCTGCGCAGGAGTCGCTCGTGGTGCAGCAATATCTGCCGGATTTCTCCAAAAACATACGAGTTCGACTCCCAGGAGTATTTTGTGAGTCCCGTTATTACCGGTGATTTTCGCGCCGTTGCCGTGCTCAACCGCGGTGAGTCGGCGATGCGTTTTATTCGTGGTGCCGAGACGTGGAGCCGCAAAAACCGCGCTCCCCTGGATACGATTGCTCTGTATACCGCGGCGGATGCTCAGGCGCCCTTCGTCAAGGCCGCAACGCGGGCGGTGCGCCTCGATGAAAAGGCCACCGATCTCAAGACTCCCTATATCGATCTGCAATTGTTGCTCGATACGGCAGAAGAGGCCGGCGCCGACGCAGTGTGGCCGGGGTGGGGTTTTGTCGCCGAGGAACCGGCGTTGGCCGCCGCTTGCGAAGAACGGGGACTTATATTTTTGGGGCCCCCGAAGGGCGCGATCTCGTCGATGTCGGACAAGGTGACGGCGAAGACCCTGGCCGATGAAAACGGGGTTCCCGTCGCGCCCTGGTCGAAGCGTCCGGTCGGCGATCCTCAGAAGGCGTTGGAGTTGCTCGAGGAGATCGGGTATCCGGCCTTGCTAAAATCGGCGGCCGGCGGGGGAGGACGAGGGATTCGGTTGGTCCGTCAGCCAGACGAGGTGGCACAGGCCTTTGAGTCGGCGGCTGCCGAAGCAATGGCTACCAGCGGAAATCCGGAGTTGTTCATCGAGCGCTTCGTCTCCGATGCACGCCACGTAGAGGTACAGATCTTGGCGGACGCCCATGGGAATGTCTGGACCCTGGGGACCCGGGATTGTTCCGTACAGCGAAACAACCAAAAGCTCATTGAAGAGGCGCCGGCCCCGGAGCTTGCAGAAGACGTCGACTGGGCGCTGCAACACGCTGCGCATACCCTGGCGACGGCCTGTGATTACGTCGGTGTGGGCACCGCCGAGTTTTTGCTGCTCCCCGACGGAGAGTCCTTTTATTTTCTGGAGATGAACGCCCGGTTGCAGGTCGAACACACGGTCACGGAGGCGATCTACGGGATCGATCTGGTGGCCCTTCAGATCGATGTGGCCCGGGGAGTAGACCTGGATACACGGCCCTTTCCAGAGGCTCGAGGTGTGGCCATCGAGGCCCGACTCAACGCCGAAGACCCGGACGATCATTTTGCACCGCGAACCGGCACATTGGTGCGGTTTTCCCCCCCCGATGGCCCCTGGGTACGCGTCGACACGGGATATGCCGAGGGCAACGAGATCCCCTCGGCATTTGATTCCAATGTGGCGAAAATCATCACCTGGGGGGTCAACCGCCAGGATGCCATCGCCCGAATGCAAACGGCTCTATACGACGTCAGTTGTGCGGTGGAGACCGGTCTTTCGAATCGCTCTTTATTGCTCGAGATCATTCGGGATACCCCGTACCGCACCGGTCCGGTGCGTACTCGGTGGTTGGAGTCCTATATTCCCACCCGAAAACCGCCGCGTGAGCGCGAGCATCTGGCCGTGGCGCTCGCGGCGGCGGCCATCGGCGACCACTTAAACGCCCGCCGCGAGGAATTGCGTTTGTTTTTCGGTGAGGCCCTGACGGGATTGCCGCGGCGAATCAAGGCCCCGGGTCCCCGGACCTATAAGTACCTGGTCGACGGGGAGTTGTTGGATGTGGAAATGGGCTGTCTTTCACCGATGACCTATGTGGTTCGGTGCGGCGATTGGGAAGCCGTGGTGCGGGCACGATCTGCCGGGTCCAACGCCATGTTGTTGGATATCGATGGCCGGCGTCACAGTGTCATTCGAGTGCTGGCCTCCGAGCAGCTTCATATCGACGTCGAGGGAGTGGCCCATCGCTTTGAAAAGGTATCCGACGGCAATGTGCGCGCCGGGATCCCGGCGGCCGTCAATCAGGTTCATATCGAGGCCGGTGAGTCCGTCGACGCCGGCCAGCGCCTGATCACCTTGGAGGCGATGAAGATGGAGTTTCCCGTCGATGCTCCCATTGCCGGAACCGTCGAGGAGATCTGTGTCGGCACCTCCCAGTCGGTGGACGCCGGTGCCGTGTTGATTCGGATCGCTCCCGAGACCGAGGAGCAGGAGACCGGCGAAGACACAGCGGGAGTCGAGTTGCCAAAAAGGCGTCGCGACGAATTGGCGCTCGCCGATGTGTTGCGGGCCCGCCTTCTGGGCTACGATGTCGACGAAGTACTGGAAAAACGAGCCCTCGACGCCCTGCTCGACGATCCGGAGCAGTTGACGCTCGATGCGCTGCTGGAGTTGTGGTCGATCTACGTCAGCCGGGAGTGTCTGTTGTGGAAGGGAACTGGCGATGACGCCACCAACGAGGCAAGGGAGTCGTCGTCGGAGCAGTTGGCGTGGTTTTTACGCCGCCGCCGGATCGATGAAGATGTCTTGTCGAAGCGTTTTATAGGCCGTTTGGAGCATTTTCTGGGGCTCCACGACATCACCGAAATTCGCCCCGGAGATCGGTTGGACAACGCGTTGGTGCGCCTTTTTCAGGCCCGCACCGATCAGGAGGGTGCCGACGCCATCGCCACCGAGGCATTGGCTGCGGCGTTGGAGCGCACGCGGTCGCTGGATGCCGAAAAGAGAGCCCGGTTGTTTGGCAAGCCCTTCAGGTGGGCCGGCGACGGGGTACGGACTTTGTTGGAGGCCTTTGCCACCCGTGCTGCCGACCGCCGGCGCTGGAATCTGGCGGCGCTGACCTGGCATTACGTACACGCCGTGGAGTCGCGGATGCAGGTTGTCTCAAATGATGACGAGGCGCCGGGCTTTGAAGACGAAATACGGCAGTGGCCGGGGTTTAAGATAGCTTCGTTGGACAGTGATGTGGTCACGGCGCCGGGGGTAACGCTACGGGCCTTTACGGTCGATGCCATTGAGGACGACGGCGATCGTCGACTCTTCGTCGAAACCGCGCTGGGTGCTGCCGAGCCGATCACCGGAGAGGATGGGCCTCGCATGCCCGGATTGGAGCGGGCTTTTTTGGACGCCGCTACGGTCATTCGCAGCTACGGTGGCTCCGGTAGCGGGGCCGATAATGAGCGAGGTTGGAATCGGATCACCCTGCGGGTCGACGGTGATTTGGAGTTGGAGCGAGATACGTGGATGGCCATCGGGCGACGGCTCGCCGGTCAGACCCGGGATCTCAATTTGGAGGCCGTGGTCATTGAGGCCAGGGGCTCATTGCGCACGACTGGGATCGACGAGGATATTTCATGTGCCGTATTCGATACGGCCACCGGACTCGGCACGTCGGTGAGGCTTTTGCCGGAGCCACTGGCCGTGCGCCCGCTGACCGATCTGCAGCGCGGAATGCTCGGTGCTCATCGCCGCGGGCGCTTCCACCCCTTCGAGGTTATCGACTGGCTCACCGGAGGACTGGGAACGGAGTTCGATACTCCGTCGATCGCCGCCTGGCCGGAGCCACCACCGGGCAAATTTCAGGAGTGGGATTTTGTGGACGACCAATTCATGGCCGTCGATCGGCCGTGGAGTCGACACGAAGCAGCACTGGTGGTGGGAGTGATAAATAATGCGTGGGGCGACGGGGAGTCGTTGCAACGGGTTCTCATCGTCGGCGATTCCACAAATACGATGGGCTCTCTGGGTGAGGCGGAGTGTCGGCGGGCGATGGCGGCCATCGATCTCGCCAGCGAGCGGGGAATCCCCGTGGAGTGGGTGCCCGTCAGCGCCGGTGCCCGCATCGCCTTCGACTCGGGAACCGAGAATTTGGACTGGACGGCTCGAGTACTGCGCCGCATCGTCGAATTTACCCAGCAGGGGGGCATCATCAATATCGTCGTCGACGGTCCCTGTGTGGGAGCGCAGTCCTATTGGAATGCGGAAGCGACGATGTTGATGCACTGCAAGGGGGCCCTGGTCATGACTCGCCGCGGTTATATGATCCTCACCGGTCGAAAGGCGCTGGAGTACTCGGGATCGGTCTCCGCGGAGTCCAATCAAGCCCTGGGGGGCGAGGAGATCATGGTGCCCAATGGAGAGGCCCAATACCGCGCCGGGGATATGCTCGATGCCTACGAGGTATTGTTTCGCCACTACGAATTCACCACTGGAAAGGGATCGGCATCGACCGACGATCCGGCCCATCGAGACATCACTCAAAGTGCGGGAAAACCGGGCGAGGGCTACGCTACGCTGGGCGAGATCTTCGACGACGAACACAATCCGGGCCGCAAGAGGCCCTTTGATATTCGAACCGTCATGGCCTCCGTGCTCGACGACGATGCCACGGCCCTCGAGCGTTGGGGCGGCATCGAGGGGGCGGAGTCGGCGGTAACCTGGCTGGGTACTCTCGGCGGACATCCGGTGACCATGATCGGCATCGAGTCCCGACCGGTTCCCAGAAAGGGGCCACATCCGGTCGATGGTCCCGACACATGGATGAGCGGGACGTTATTTCCAGCGTCGTCTCGAAAAATCGCCCGGTCTATCAACGCCGCCAGTGGTGTCCATCCGGTGGTGGTGTTGGCCAATCTTTCGGGGTTCGACGGTTCGCCGGAGTCGCTGCGCAAGCGCCAACTCGAATTCGGCGCCGAGATTGCGCGGGCCGTGGTCAACTTCGAGGGACGTATTTTATTCAACGTCATCGCCCGCTATCACGGCGGTGCGTTTGTGGTCTTTTCGCGGGCTCTCAATGAGGGCATCCAGGTGAGCGCATTGGAGGGAACCTACGCTTCGGTCATCGGCGGAGCCCCGGCGGCGGCGGTGGTCTTTCCCCGGAAAGTCGAGCGCCGACTGCGTGCCGATGATCGCTTCAAACAGGCTCAGAATATCGATGATCCCGCTGAGCGCCGTCGTTGTATCGCCGAGATTCGCGCCGATATTCAATCCGGCGTGGCCACTGAGTTCGATTCCATCCACGACATCGAGAGGGCGAAATCAGTTGGGTCCCTCGATGATATTATCCCACCGCATAGACTGCGAAAATATCTGGTCGATCAGTTGTAAAAACTCGCAATCAAGTACTGGACATCACTTCCATTCTTCGCTAAGACTCCTGCCATTGCGCACCACCTGGTATACGTGTCTAAAAACCCGGATTCATTCCGGAAACCGAAGAAAGGAGCAGGAAGTGATGAGACGCATTTGGTATTTGGTTGTAGGTTTTCTCGTGTTATTCGGTACATCGCTGATGGCCCTTACGGGCTGTGGCGGCACCGATTGTGGCGAGGGAACGGTGGAACAAGATGGTGAGTGCGTTGCCGAAGGTGCGCCGGACCCCGACGACCCCGACGACCCCGACGACCCGGATGAACAATGTGAATCGGGACAGGTTGTCGACAACGGCGATTGCGTCGATGGCGATACTCTCTGTGGCGCCAACACCGAATACGACGCGGACAGCGGCGTATGCGTCGGTACATCCGACGAGGATCCGGTGGAGCCGGTCGAATGTGGCCCGGGCACTGAGTTGGGCCCCAACGACAACGAATGCATCGCCGTTCCCAGTGGAGAAAGCTGTGGCGAGAACACTGCATTCTCCGAGGAATTGGAGCAGTGCGTGCCCACCTCCGATGTATGCAACGACGGAACGCGCTACGATGAAGATAGCGGTCTGTGCGTCTCCGATCTCTCCTGCCAAGAAGGGGATGTGGTCATCGATGGAATCTGTGTTGGAGCGGCTCACGAATTGGCGGCCAATGCCGATGTGGAAGCCGACGGAAATACCAATCCCTCACTCGACGGCACACCCGTCAATCTCGAGGTCAAGGACGAAGGCGAACAGACCGTCTTTACCGGCACTATCGGCGAGCCTCAGGAATACGACGATGTCTTCGAACAGACCGTCGATTTCTTCCGTTTTGATGCCAATGCCGGCGATTGGTTCGAGATTTCGGTGCAGTCCACGGGTATTCCGAACCCGGCATTTATGGTGGTCTCCGAAGACGACGGGGAGCACGAACTCGATCATATGAGCCCGGTGGGAACCACACGGGACAAGGCCCGCCAGATCGTGGTCCCCGAAGACGGGAGCTATTTCATCACCGTGCTTCCGGAGTCGGTCATAAGCGGCTCGAGCAATCTCATCGGGGCCGATGATTGGAGCTACGTCGGTACCCTGGAAAAGATGGAGACCCCCGATGCCACCGAGCACGATTTCGACGGTGGAAGCCTCGAGGGAACCCTGGGCCGATTGGATGATAACTTCTTTTATACCGATGCCTTCGAAGCCGGTGACCAGGTGGAGATCGGCTGGGATGTCACGCCGGGCTCCGCGGATGTGAATTTGCAAGTGTGGGCGAGTCCCACCGAGTATCTGGAGTCGGTCAGGGGAACGGGCTTTTTGGAGGTTCCGGAATCGGGACAACTCTATATCATCGCCGATTGGACCTTCATGACCGGCAATTTCGATCTCAATTACGTGATCGCTGCCGAAGCCCTGCAACCGCTGGCTACAGACAGCTTTACGATCGACGATGGACAAGCCGTCGAGATCAGTCAGAGCAACTCCAACTTTGGCAGTTCCACCATTCAGTTGGAAGTCGTAGACGACGACACCGACGAGGTGGTCCACAGTGGCAGCCTCGCAACCAGCGTTAGCTACAAGGGAGTTGGATTGGCCGATGGAGATTATAGCGTTTACGCCTGGCCCAATTCGCCGGGTCAGACGATCGACGATCTGGAGTTGACGGTCACGTTGTTGTCCCCCATTGAAGCGACGACATTCACTCCTCCGGAGGCCGGTGCGATCGCGGCGATCACGCAGGAAAACCCGACGACTTCCACGGTCCACGCCATCATCACCAACGCCGATGGTGACCTGGTAGCCGATGAATCGTTGAGCACCTTTGGCACCATTTATTATGGCGCGGAAGATGACAGCGAACACACGATTTCCTACGTCAACTTCGGACAGGAGCCGGGGGAACAAGAGGTCGATGACCTGGAGTTTAGCGTCGACTTTCTGGAAGCGTTCGAGGTCGCGGATCTTAGCGTCGGTGCCGATGATGTCGGTGATATTGTTGAGATCTCTCAGACCAGCGACGATAATTCGTCGGTGGGCCTGATGGTGACTGCTGACGGGGAGCAGATCTTTTTCGACGAGTCCTTTGGAACACAGGGAACTACGACTGGGCTCGTTCGCTATATCGGAATCGAGGAAGGCGAATATAGCGTCTCGATATTCAGCGCCGATGAAGAATTCGATCCCAACGATTTTGAGGTGATGGTAGATGTGTTTTCACCGACGCCGATCACCGACTTCGACGCTGTGCAGTCCGGAATCTCCAATGACTCCAATCACGTGGAACAGAGTTTTTACTCGGTGGAGCTCTCGGAGACGACGACCTACGACGTGACGTTGACCCATGCTGGAGATGGAACCGATGAAAGCTCCGGTTGGGCCCGTCTGATGATCTATGGAGTCGGCGGTGAGCAACTGGAGCGGACTCATCCCCATATCGTCGGGGGCTCGACGACGGTGACGTTCGAGTTCGAGGCCGATACTCCCTACATCATTCGAATTGGAAATGATGAGACCTTTGGTGCAGTCTTTGATTTCGACTACGAATTGAGCTTCGAGTAATCTCAGGCGTTTTCGAAACGAAAAACCCCGCATCTGCTCATCATGGCAGATGCGGGGTTTTTGTTTGTGAGATCTTCAAAGTGACGACCGTTATTGTACCTGCAATTGAACCGAACCCAGGGTGTCGACGTCGAGTTCGACGCGATCGCCGGAGTTTATGTGTACCGCCTTGGTGGCGCTTCCGGCGAGGACGGTCTGGCCGGCTCGGAGTCCCTCGTCGCGTTCGGCGAGCATGGTGATCAGAGCGGCCAATGAGCGGGCCGGATGTTCCAAAATGGCGGCGCTGCTTCCGGTCTCCACCACTTCGCCGTTGATGCTCATCACCATGCCCAGATTTCCCAGCTCCAGCGCCTGAGCGGGTTTGAGTACGGGGCCCACGGCAAAACCGGTGGATGACGCATTGTCGGCGACGACGTCGATGAGTGTAAATTCGAAATCCTTGTAGCGGCTGTCGATGATCTCGATGGCTGCACACACTCCCTCGACCGCCGATAGGGCCTGTCGGGGGCCGACCTCGCCCTGGATGTCCTCCGACATCACGAAGGCCAGTTCCGCTTCTACCCGGGGATGGCAATAGTTGTGGCGGTCGATGGTGGCTCCGTCTGGGAGCATCATGGAGTCGGTCAGATGCCCATAGATGGGGTTGTGGACGTTCATCTGTTCCATCTTCGCCGTGCTGGTGAGCCCCATCTTCATTCCCACCACCGATTCGCCGCGCTCGATGCGTCGGGCCATCGAGCGGCGCTGGATGGTGTAGGCATCGTCGAGGGTCATCTCCGGATGGTCGGCGGTGAGCATCACGATGGGCTCTTTGTGACGGGCCGCATCGTCGACCACGGTGGCCAGCTCTTCGATGGTATCGTTGGAAAGAGGCATGGGGTTCTCTCATTGGAAGAAAAAGGCAAATATCAAAAGTTCAGGTCTCTGAAAATCAGGTCTCGGGGTCTGGCTGTTTGGCGAGTCCCAGGGCGACGTCGACGATCATATCCTCCTGGCCACCGACCATTCGGCGCCTTCCGAGTTCGACGAGAATATCTCGAGAGTCGACACCAAATTGCTCCGAGGCTTTTTCGGTGTGCAATAAAAACGACGAATACACCCCGGCGTAGCCCAGCATCAGGGAGTTTCCATCGGTCTGGACCGGGCGGCGTTGCAGCGGGCGAACCAGCTCGTCGGCGCAGTCGATGAGGGGATAGAGATCGAGGCCGGTCTCAATGCCCATTCGATCCGTGACTGCGATCAGGACTTCCAGAGGGCAATTTCCGGCGCCGGCGCCCATGCCGGCCACCGAACCGTCGACGCGGTCGGCCCCGGATTCGATGGCGATGATGGTGTTGGCCACGCCCAGTCCAAGGTTGTTGTGGTTGTGAAACCCGACCTGGCAATCCAGGGCATCGCGAAGGACTGTGATGCGCTCTCGGGCCTCGTCCATCAGCAGGGCTCCGGCGGAGTCGGTGACGTAGACGCAATGCGCTCCGTAGGACTCCATCAAACGGGCCT
>SKPJ01000407.1 GCA_007119595.1 Myxococcales bacterium | reverse complement strand
CGATCGCAGTATTGAGTTATATGCAAGCACGTTGCTTACCTCCCATTCAGAAGGTAGCGCCGACGCAGTGTGAATTAAATTTGAATGATTTTTATATATCGTTTAGATTTATTTAACGATTAACTTTCAGGGTCACAACCTTTATCTAACGGACCACCAGGCTCCATGAGTAAACGACCGAACCTCGGCGATATATGGAATTGGCTTCCCGTATTTCGGGCAGTTGCGGAGACGGAACATCTGCCCTCGGCAGCAGAGCGGCTGCACGTAACGCCGGCGGCGATCTCGCGCACTCTGGGACTCATCGAGGATCGGTTGGGACAGTCCTTATTCAATCGCACGGGCAAGCGATTGGTATTGAATGGGAACGGTCGAACTCTGCTTGGAGCGGTGACGGAGGCGATGTCGAGCGTGGAACGCGGTCTTCACGCTCTGGACGAAGATCCCTTTCTGGGTCCGGTACAGGTTTCAGCGGTGGGAGTGTTGACGAATCACTATGTGTTGCCGGCGCTACTTGAACTTCGAAGCGAGCATCCGGCCTTACAGCCTGAGCTGACGATCATGGGCACGCGAGAAGCAGCAGCCGCTCTGGTGCGCGGATCGTTGGATGTGGCCTTTATCTATGAATCGATGACTCTGGAGGGAATCGAGGTGGAACGAGTGGGGGAGTCTCCGTCGTCGGTTTATTGCGGTCGAAGCCATCCACTCTTTGATGAATCGGAGCCAGATCTGGAACAGGTTCTGGGCTATCCATTTTCAGTGCCACAGGTAGGGGATACGGGGCAGGTGGTCGATGGATGGCCCTCGGATCTGTCGCGCCAGATCGGAATGCGCATAACACTTTTGACGTCCAATCTAGAGGTATGCCGAAGCGGCGAATTTCTCACCGTGCTTCCCGATATTTCGGCAAAACCCCATGTGGAATCGGGAGAGCTGCGGCGATTTGGATTCGATGTGGTTCCGGCGGCTGAGCTATTTGCCGCCCAGGCCCATACCGATGATGCAGAACATCGAGCGCGGGGGGTTATCGATGCGGTCAAGCAACGCGCCGAGGCGCTGGCTGTGGAATTGAGAAGATTCCGGGAAACGCAGTAATGCGGTGTAAGAACGGTGGCGAAGAGAGCACCGGTGCTTAGCATTAAAAGCTCTCCCACACACATCGCATATCGACCACCGCCGTTTCACGGAGGAAGCCCATGGCCTTGACGCCGGATTCGTTTCGCCGCAGTCCGCCGCTGCTCGCCGCTTTGATGATCGCCAGCGCCCTGGTGGCGATTGCGTTGATGCTCTACATGATAGGATGAAACTCGATTGGCACATATTGACTAAACATCGTAGAAGCTCTCTATGACTTGCTTTCCGAACTGTGTGACCGGGGTTGTTTGATGATGGACCGTGCTTTTTATTGATGCGCGAAAGTTGATACGGCATTGCTTGAAGAAGAGGAGTTGTAGATGAGCCGGAATCGCCTGCCCGATGCCAGAGAAGTCGCCATCCCGGAGATCCCCGTAGAAGAGAGGCTCACCGTAGACGCCGACCGAGCCGCCCTGGTGGTGGTGGATATGCAAAAGGATTTCGTGCGTCCCGACGGTGCTCTGTATGTGGAAGCGGCGGAGGAGACCGTGGGAACGATTCGCGATCTGATCGGCCGTGCTCGCGACGGTGACATTCCGGTCGTATTTACCCAGGATACCCACCGAGAAGACGACCGAGAGTTCGCAGTGTGGCCTCCCCATTGTATCGAGGGAACAAAGGGGTGGGAAATCATCGATGAGTTGCCGGTGGAAAAGGCAGATCTGGTCGTCCGAAAAAACCGCTACGACGCCTTTTACGGAACGCCTCTGGAACACTATCTGGCGCATGTGTGGAATGTGGAGCAGTTGATCATCGTAGGCACGGTGGCCAATATCTGCGTGGGCCAGACGGCGGCCTCAGCGGGCCTGCGCTGGTACCAGATCGTGACACCTGCCAATGGGATCAGTGCACTGACCGATTTCGATCACGCCTCGGCGCTGCGTCAAATCTCGATGCTGTACAACGGCACCGTGGTGGCGGAGGCAGACGATCTGATTTTCACAGACCGCTAAGTCACCACACACAGGCCATAGCGATAACAAAACGGACCCATCATGCTCGTCCGGGATTGAAGGAGGGAGGGTCGCTTGCCGGGAAGGACTCTCGTGTCGCCTCCTCGACGGGATCGGAGGAAATATGGGAGATGACCGACGCTGGCCGTTCGACGAGTTCCTCAAGGTCGGTCTCTTCGAGCCGATGTAAGATCTCATGCAACTGGCGCAGGGTCGCGGCGTGATCGCGCTGGGCGGCGGCGAGGGTTTCACTGAGCGTATCATCGGAGCGGAGGCGTTCACTATTATTTTCCGCAGTGGCCCGCATCCACAACGCCTCCTCCAGCACTTCTTCTCTCCGTCTCAACAACTGGTTGATGCGCGTTAAGAGCTGCTTGATCTTGCGTTGTCGAGACTTCCAGCGCCGAACGCTTTGGACCCAGTCGTGAAATTCGCCGTTGCGATCTTGGATGGCCATGATGTGCTCCCGGGGACGAGGAGTCGAGATTAATACGGAGGGCCAACGTCAAGTCGAAGATAACCACGACATCCGATCTTCAACCCCCTGCCCCCTGCAGTCGGTCATTGGATTCGTATTTGGGGACGAGAGGAACAGCAGCACCGTGCTTAGTTTTCATGGTTCATGATTCGGTTGCGCAAGAGGCTACCATGGAGCAAGTCGAAGCAGAGATCACTCCCCATTGGCGCGTCACGAACGCCCTATTTTTAATATCCGGTTTGTGGCTGGCCGCCTCGCCCTATCTGTTGGGCTTTGCCTGGCATACGGCGGCCTGGTGGAACGCCATCGTGATCGGGATATGCATGGTGGTTTTGGCGATGATTCGCCTCAGCAATCTGGAGCAATTTCGAGGGCTTCGCTGGACGGCATTGATATTGGGTGGGTGGATGATCGCCAGCCCATTTGTGGCGGGTTATGCCGAGTTGGCAGGGGCGATGTGGAATGCGATCATCGTCGGCGCGGTGATCGCTATCAGCGCGGTATGGGCAGCCCGAGCCCCCATACGGCGACCGGCCTGAGATCGCGGAGTCCGGGATTCGATCTCGTTGCTCTATGTGCTCACCTGCTTCTTGGCTCCCTCCGTGTCACATCACTGCTCGATATCTTCGTTGCTGCGCCGGGTCAACACGATCGGTTCTTGGCGGGTGATGATCATGGTGTGCTCGAATTGAGCGACCAGGCCACGATTTTCGGTGCGCAGGGTCCAACCGTCATCCATCTCCTCGACGCGTCGGGCACCCATGGCCAAAAATGGCTCCAGTGTTAAAACCTGTCCCTCCCGAAATTTCCGTTTTTCACGACGGTCGAAAAAGTGGGGGATAAAGCTGGGCTTTTTGTGAAGCTCACGTCCGATACCGTGTCCGCCGAGGTTGCGAATTACAGTGTAGCCCCGGTCACGTGCCAGTCCCTCGACGAGACGCCCGATCATCTTGATCGGTCGACCATGACGGGCCATGGACATTGCTTTTTCGAGGGCCTCTTTGGTGGTGTCGAGCAGCTTTTGTTTCTCATCATCGATGGGAGCGACTCCGAAGGAGGCTCCGCTGTCGGCGAAGAATCCGTCGAGTTCGGCGGAGACATCGATATTGACGAGATCGCCGGCTTCCACGACCAGGTCGCCGGGGATGCCGTGGGCGGCCCGTTCATTGACACTGATACAAGTGGCGCCGGGGAAATCGTAGACCAGCTCGGGAGCCGATTGCGCCCCATGGTCCAGGAGCACTTCCCGCCCTATCTCATCGAGCTCCAAGGTGGTAATTCCCGGTTCGAGATGCCGTTCCATCTCCTCGAGAGTCTTGGCGACTACCGCTCCGATTCGCCGCAGTTTTTCGATCTCTTCGTTGCTCAATGTCATGGTCTCATCGCTTGCTGTTCTGACTGTCCAAAAACTCCTTCCCCTCACAGTGGGGAAACTTATTGCACAGGCCCCCGGCAGTGTCACGCAGCGCCATCGGCAGGGGAATTCGCTCCAGCGGTTTGACCCGTTCATCGATGGCAAGCCTCGCTGGTAACCTTTTTTAAGCCACCGGGGATCTTAGTTTCACTCCATGCATTCGAACGCGCACTCCATCGATATCCTTTCCACCACCTGGGAGATCCCATGAGCAAATCGCAACCGAGAAGACTTCGAACACCGCCGCGGGAGCGCTTTAGCGGTGAGACGCAGTCCTTTGATCTGGAGCGGATCTTCGAAAAACTCGCCGAAGAAGCTCAAGCTCCGATCGACGGTCATCACCAGATCACTTTGTTCAAAAGCGGTGCATCGACGGTGATGGCCTTCTTATTCGATGCGGAGGGCTATCTGCCACGTCATCAAGCAGATGGAATCGTCGCCATCGAGGTCATCGACGGGCGGGTCGAGGTGGAGACACCAAAAGAGCGCCATGCGCTCGGTACCCGGGGACTCTTGGTGCTGCGTCCGGGAGTGCCACACGAAGTGCACGCCTCAGAACCGACGAAGATGGTGGTCACCATTCACCTACAGCCCAATCGCTCTACGGAAGAGTGAAGCACAGCGACGATCAGTTTTCGGAAAGTCGCTGATTCAATAACTGGCGAACCGTGACGGGATCGGCGGCCCCTTCGGTGGCCTGCATTACCTGACCGATGAAAAAGCCAATGAGTCGATCGTTGCCCCCGCGAAAGCGCTGCACTTCATCGGGATGGTCGGCAACGATTTGCTCGATAATGGGCGCCAATTCGTCGGCATCTCCGACTTTTTCCAATCCCTCTTCTTCGACGATGGCCTCGGGAGTTCGACCGGATTCCAGAACCATTTCCAGGACGTCTCGACTGACCTGGGTGGTGATCCGGTCGCGGTCGACCATCTCGACGAGGGCCGCGACGTGCTCCGCGTCGACTCCGAGTTCTTCAATCGTCTCTTCTTCGCCGAGTCGGGCCAACACCTCGTTGACCACCCAGGGAGCAACGGTTTCCGGCTGATCGTAGGCATCTAAAACATCCTCGAAAAACGCCGCCGTCGCCTCGTCGCCGGACAATAGATCGGCGTCTCCTTTTGCAAGCCCCATCTCGTCTTGAAAGGCCGCAAACTTTTTGGCCAATACGGGATTGTTCTGGCGCGCTCTTTTTCGCTCCTCAGAGATCGGATCGGTAGGTCCGGCTTGGCGTTGCGCTTTTTGGGCCTGTTGACGGCGCCGTTTCTTTTGCTGGCGGCGCTGTTCGTCGCGGCGCTTTTTTTGCTCTCGTTTTTTCTTGGCCCATGAATCGCGGAGGGAGACGATTCGATTAAAGACCAGGGAGTCGTTGGAAAAATCAACGGGATCGCGCCAGAAATAGCCCGTTCGCTCAAATTGATAGCGAAGATCGGGGGCGTCATCGACGACACTGGGCTCGATGCGGCATTCCGTCAAAGTCTGCAGTGAATCGGGATTGAGATACTCCATAAAATCGACATCCGGATCTGCATCGGGATGCTCCACCTCGAAGAGGCGTTCGTACAGACGCATTTGGCAGGGAAGGCTGTGATTGGCACTGACCCAGTGAAGGGTTCCCTTAACGGTTCGCCCATCGGGGGAGGAGCCACCTTTTGTCTCCGGATCGTAGGTACAGCGAAGCTCGACGATCGCCCCTTGCTCATCGCGTATGATCTCATCACAGGTCACGTAATAACCGTAGCGAAGCCTCACCTCGGCGCCCGGTGCCAGGCGATACCAATCGGCGGGCGGATTTTCGGAAAAATCGCTGCGCTCGATAAATAATTCGCGTTCGAAGGGAATTTTGCGACTACCATCTCTGGGCACGTCATGTGGATAATAGGGCGCGTCGAGCCACTCCACCCGGTCGTCGGGGTAGTTCGTGAGCACCACTTTGAGTGGATCTAGGACGGCCATTACGCGGGGCGCCTTCATATTGAGGTCGTCGCGTATGGCGAATTCGAGTTGACTATACTCCACTCGGTTTTCCGCTTTGCTGATACCGATCAGGTGACAGAATTTGCGGATCGCCGACGGCGGAACACCGCGGCGTCTCAAGCCGGCGATGGTCGGCAATCGTGGGTCATCCCACCCGTCGACGATGTCATCTTGCACGAGGCGCAGCAATTTACGCTTGCTCGTAATGGTGTAGCTTAAATTGCGGCGGGCAAATTCGATCTGCTGCGGCTGGTTCTCCACCTCTGTTTCTTCGATGACCCAGTCGTAGATCGCGCGATTATTCTCGAATTCCAGCGTACAAAGGGAGTGCGTGATGGCCTCGAACGCATCCTCGAGGCAGTGGGCGTAATCGTACATCGGATAGATGCACCACTTGTCACCGGTGTTGTGATGGGTGGCATGGCGAATCCGATATAAAAGGGGATCACGCATCAACATATTGGACGCCGCCATATCGATCTTGGCGCGCAGTACGTGCTCTCCGTCTTCGAATTCCCCGGCTCGCATGCGCTGGAAAAGGTCGAGATTCTCCTCGATCGAGCGGTCGCGATAGGGACTGGGCGTTCCCGGCTCGTCGACCGTGCCGCGATACTCCCGGATGGTTTCCGTATCGAGGCTATCGACGTAGGCCTTGCCCTTTTTTATCAGGCGCACAGCGCATTGATACATCTCATCGAAGAAGTCGGAGCCGAAATAAAGATGCTCGCCCCAGTCGTATCCCAGCCACCGCACATCCTCCTGCATCGATTCCACGTAGATCCGCTCCTCGGTCAGTGGATTGGTATCGTCGAAGCGAAGATGGCAGCGCCCGCCGTATTTTTCAGCGGTTTCGAAGTTGAGGACGATGGCCGTGGCATGACCGATATGTAGAAAACCGTTGGGTTCCGGAGGAAAACGGGTCACTACCGAGTCGTGCTTACCACTTGCCAGATCGTCTTCGATGATGGCGTGAATGAAGTTGTGGGGAAATTCGTGCTTCGTCTTATCGTCTTGTTCGGCCATGATGACATCGGGGATCGCAGGAGGAGAAATTGGCGGGATGGGTCATCCTCCCCGGAGGGGAAGGTCCAATGGAGAACAGCTAGCATACTGATAAAACTCCCGCCAGCGAATGCAGGAAACTTCCACTTTTGCTACAGTGGGGCGGACGGAAATAAAAGACACGTTTTTCGGAGTGATCATGTCCTTACTTCACACCTTCGACGATGCCACGCGAAGCTCGATGCACGGCGTCCTTTTCTGTGTTGTTGGCTCTCTGTTGGGCGTGGTGCTCGCGTTCATCATCGCTACCTTTACCACCGCGGGCTATCTTCCGGTGGGGACCTTTCTGGCCTCGGCATTTGTGGCGATGGCGGGTCATTGGCTCTTTCGCTGGAAGCGACAGGCCTACGATCCGAGCGCGGTCTTCATCACCTACCTTCTGAGCTTGTGCATCAGCGTGTGGATCATCGAGTTCTTCTTCGTCGATCCCAATATCGGCCCCTATGCCGACCAACTGTGGACCATTCCAAATCTGCTGACGAATGCGGCCTTTGGTATCATCCTCTTTTTGTTGATCGGAATGACATTGGGAATGACCTATTTTGCCGCCCGCCGAACACACGACGACTGTACGCTGCAGCGAGCTCTGTTGGCCTTTATCGGATTGGGAATTCCCATCTATTTTCTGGCCCATACCGAGTATTTCCTGACCCATTTCCAGCCCTAAAATGGATCGACGCGACTTTATTCGACGCATCATTGCCCTGAGCGGCGCCGCTGCAACAGGTGGCCTGGCGGGCTGTAGCCGCGGGGAGCGCCCCGATTCGGAGCCAACTAAACAAATGGGGGCGACTGCAAAAACAACGGATGTCCCAGGGGATGAGCCGGAGCCAACACCGTCGACGATCGCCGTCGTCGAGACCTCGGATCGAGCCGGTGGCGTCCACCGCGCCGCAGATCTATTGGACCGAGAGCTGCGAAATCAACAGGTATTTATCAAACCGAATTTCAACAGCGCCGATCCGCCTCCCGGTTCGACCCACAACGCCGTGCTGGAGGCATTGGTCCGTCACTGTCAATCGGAGCGGGCTTCCAGCATCACTGTCGGCGATCGAAGTGGGATGGGTGATACGGAGGAGGTCATGCGGCGAAAGCAGATCTTCGCCATGAGCGATGAATTGGGATTCGACACGCTCATCTTCGATGACCTGGCACGCGAGGATTGGCAGCTCATCGAAGACGAGCGATATCACTGGGAACGGGGATTTGCCTTTCCGCGCCCGGTGATCGATGCCGACGCCTATATTCAGACCTGCTGCCTAAAGACCCACCGCTTCGGGGGCCATTTTACGATGGCGTTAAAAAATAATGTGGGCCTCGCCGCCCGTATGCTTCCAGGGGAATCCTACAACTATATGGAGGAGTTGCACGACTCCGATAATCAACGATTGATGATCGCGGAATTAAACGATGCGATCACCCACTCGTTGATCGTCCTCGACGCTGTGGAGGGGTTTTATGAGCAGGGACCGGAATCGGGGCCCGTTGCAACGTTCAATGCAGTGATCGCCGGAACGGATCCGGTGGCCATTGACGCGTTGGGCGTCGCACTTCTTCGCCGTCATGGAACAACTCCGGAGGTCTCGCGCGGTCCCATCGCCGGGCTCGCCCAGATCGCCCGTGCCTCGGAGTTGGGGGTGGGCACGGCGGACCCGGAGATGATGGAGATCGTCACCGACGATGAGAATAGTCAGCAATTGGCCGACGAGTTGCTCTCTTTACTATGAGCATCTGCCGAGTCCTACTTCTCGGCAAGGCGGGTCAACAACATTGAGGGGCGCCCACGCAGGCTGTGGTCATAGATTCGGGGAATGGCGATCCAGCACGTGACGAGCAACCCAAGTGCGAAGAGCTTGGCCCCCCAGTCGATCCATCCGCCGCCGAGGCCCTGGGCGATGGTCATGGCGACGTAAAGAACGCCGAAGCACACGACGATGGCCAGCGCTTCCATGATGAAGATGAATTTGCGTCGTCGGTTTTTCGCCCGAGCAGCCAATTCGGTGATAAAAGCCTGACGCTCAGACTCCGATGTGGGGTCACAGACCGCCTCTTCGCCGCAGTTTTGGCAGGACTCGGCGGTCTGTTGCGGGTATAGGCAATGGCGACACCAATACGAGTTTTCGTCCATCATATTCACCTCACTACCTCTATGTCATCGCGGTAGCCACAAAATGAAAGCCCGAGTGCTCGGTGGGGCCATCATCCGTTGGCGACCTCGATAAATGCCTCGGCGCCGGGCCCGACGGGAATACCGAGAAAGACCCAGACCACCAACAAGATGGTCCAGGCGATACCGAAGGCCACCGAATAGGGGAGCATGACGGTCAGGATGGTCCCGATCTCGATATCCTCTACGTAGCGCTTTGCGAAGACGATAATGATCGGCAGATAGGGCATCAGGGGTGTGATGATATTGGTCACTGAATCGCCGACGCGATAGGCGGCCTGAACGACCTCCGGACTCAGGCCCATGAGCATCAACATCGGTACGAAGACCGGTCCCATCACCGCCCATTTTGCGCTGGCACTACCGATAAATAGGTTGATGACGGCGCTGACGATAAGAAATCCGATCAATAGTGGGATCCCCTGCAACCCAACGGTCTCCAATACCCAGACGCCGCGATCGGCGATGTAGATGTCGAGGTTGGTCTTTCCGAAAAAGGCGATGAATTGACCGGCCGGGAATGCGAGCACCACATAGGCCCCCATGGTGGCCATCGTCGCCGCCGCCATATCGGCGACGTCTTTGTCATTTTTGATGGTCCCGTTGAGGGCTCCATAGACCACACCGGGCAAAAAGAAGAGCAAGGTGATCAAAACGTCGAGGCGCCGAAAATAGGGCTGCAGTGATTCGAGCGTACTCTCGGCATCTCCTGTGAGATCGCGCAGCGGGGAGCCCTCCCAGATGCCCAAAAAGGCGATAAACGCTGTCACAATGCCGGCCACGGCCATGGCGATAAAGAAATTTCTGCGCTCCGATCCGCTGGGCAGTTCCGGCTCCTCGATGGGCTCACTTGCCTGGGAGGGGTCCCAATCGCCGAGCATGGGTTCCACGATTTTGGTGGTCACCCAGGTACCCACGCCGGTGACCAAGACGGTGGAGACGACCAGAAAATAATAATTCGCCGTGACCATCACATTATAGTCACCGACGCGCTGTGCCGCCTCGTTGGTCAATTCGGCGAGCATTGGATCCAATCCAGTGAGCAATAGATTGGCGCTAAATCCACCGGAGACACCGGCGAAGGCCGCCGCCAGACCGGCGATGGGATGTCTGCCCAACCCGGCAAAGAGCATCGCTCCCAGCGGAATCATGACCACATAGCCGGCATCGGCGGCCATGGAACTCATCACGCAGGAGAAGATAAGCGTCGCCGTAATCCAATTTTTGGGTACGGACATCACCAACATGCGAAGGCCGGTTGTTATCAGCCCCGTTCGCTCCGCGATTCCGATGCCGAGCATCACCATGAGAACCGGCCCCAGGGGAGCAAAATTGACGAAATTGTCGATGGCATTGAGGTACATCCATTGGATGCCCTCGGAGGTCAATAAGCTGGATACGGTGATGGTCTGCATGGCGTAGGTGCCGGGCTCGACCTCGAGCATCATCTCTGCTTCTGCTCCGGCGAGTAGCCACGACGCCACCACTACGGCCAGCGCGATAAGAGCAAATAAGGTGACCGGATCGGGCAATTTATTGCCGATGGCTGCAATTCGATGCAGTAGGCGAACGATCCGGCTGTCCTCGGATGCCGATTGGTTGGACTCTTCCATGACCCGTCTCTCAGTGTGAAAAAACTACTCGTCGGTGGGCTCTTCTAGTTGTTCTGATTCTTGATGCAACAAGGCGGTGGCCGCCTCCGTGGAGACGTCGGCCAGGGCCCGATGCAATTCGTCGTTCAGTGGTTGTACATGCTGTTCTTCAAAGGTTTGCAGATCGGCGCCGCTAAGGGGCTCTCCACTGGTCGCGTCGACCCGGAGGGGATCGATATGTTGACCGTGACGCAGCATTTCATAGTGCAGATGGGGGGCCGTCGACGCACCGGTATTTCCCGATCGAGCCACAATATCTCCCTGTGAAACCGGACTGCCAGCGGAGACATGAAACCGCGACAGATGGGCATAACGGGTCTGATATCCCCCGCTATGTTCGATGATGAGCAAATTTCCATATCCCCCGCGCCATCCGGCGAAGGTGACGCGCCCACTTGCCACGGCTTGTACCTCGGTGCCAACGGGCGCCCCATAATCCACGCCACGGTGCAAACGCTGGTCTCCGGAGATCGGATGTTGGCGCCGACCAAATCCGCTGGTCACCCGGGTAAAGGGGAGTGGCGAGCGAAGAAATTGGCGCTGCATGCTCTCACCTTCTTCATCGAAATAGCCACTCTCATCGTCCGATTCATAATAAAAGGCCCGCCGCGTACCTCGATCACCGATATAGACGGCGGCCAGGACTCGACCGAGGCGTAAGAATTCATCGTCGAAATACAGTTCCTCGAAGACCATCGCGAAGTGGTCCCCGTCGCGTG
>SKPJ01000506.1 GCA_007119595.1 Myxococcales bacterium | reverse complement strand
TTCCGTGTTCCTCGCGCATTTTCCGCACCACATCGTCGGC
The DNA here is from genome assembly GCA_007119595.1 of Myxococcales bacterium. Classification (GTDB taxonomy): domain Bacteria; phylum Myxococcota_A; class Bradymonadia; order Bradymonadales; family Bradymonadaceae; genus SLJM01. The sequence continues at coordinate 11,527 of SKPJ01000506.1, read as the reverse complement.
TGAAATCTCCTCGGGCACGATCGCTGCCGTAACTGCATTTGAGTGCTGCTTACTGAGGAGTTGCAACCCCAATGCCTTAACCCCGGCCCGGGTTGCCGCAGCATTGACCGCGTGGCGCCTTACCAACGCATCTCGTCCTTCGCGCCGCATCATCTTCAGCACTTCGCGCAGCGCTAATACGACTGAAATCGCCGGCGTAAACGCGGTCTGATTTTCTCGCTGTCGACTGCGCTCACGCGCAAGATCAAAATAGTAGCGTGGATGATCGCTTTGCTCCACTCGATCCCAGGCTCTGTCGCCGGCCGCCACAAATCCCAACCCCGGTGGAATCCCAAACGCTTTTTGTGATCCTGCGACTAGAACGTCGACATTCCACTCATCCATTGGGAGCCGGTGCACGCCGACGGCGGTGATTCCATCGACGGCAAACAGGGCATTGGAATGGGTTCGCACAATCTGCGCAAGCTCTTGTACCGAGTGCATCACGCCTGTCGACGTTTCGCTGGCTGTCAGAGTCACCATCGCGGCGTCGGAATTTGCTTCCAGCACTTCCCTCAACCGTGTTGGCGACAATGCTTCACCCCAGTCGAGCTCGACATCGACCACTTCGAGACCGTATGCACGCCCCACATCACCCCACCGTTCACCGAATTTTCCGCCCCCGATCGCGATTACTTTCTGGTCGCGGGAGGTGAAATTGCTCATTGCCGCTTCAAAGGCTCCCGTACCGCTACAGGTCAAGGACAATACGTCGGATTCGGTTTCCATCAACCACTGTAGACCGGCCCCGACCTCCGCCATGATCTCGCGAAACTCATCTCCGCGATGGTGAATCAGTTCACGCGCCATGGCCAGACGTGCCGCCTCCGGTACCGGCGTTGGCCCTGGTGCCATCAGATATCGTTTATGCATTGGGTGTCCCGTGCTGCTGAGATATTGGTTCACTGCGTTATGACACGGAGAGCTGTTGGGATTCAACAACAATCGGAACCACAGATGGACAACTGTCTTGAGGGGGACCTTGTGGGCACTGAAATCAGCGAAATCGATATCGATCGCCGCCGGCCGCCCGCTCGATAAGCCCCGACAATTCGTGTCGTAACAATACGGTCTGAAGTTCGGCGGCCGACAGGTCCACCTTGCGCGCCAGCGCTTCGCTGGAAAATGCGCCTCCCTCATCCAGAAGTTCACCAGCCCGTCGCAGGACCGGGCAATCCGGTAGTTGCCGAGCGTCCATCGTTTCCTCGACGCTGGACGGCGGCCGAGAAATACTCCGTGACTGCTCGTCACCCGAAATCTCACTCCACCACTGATTCAGATCTCGTGGCTCGGCAATCAGTCGACCACCGCTACGCAATATATCGTGACATCCATAGCTCAGCGGATCTTGCGGCGTTCCCGGAATGGCTCCCAGCGGACGCTCCAAATCTCGAGCGGCACGCACGGTAAGCATGGTTCCACTCTTTTGGGCCGCCCGCAATACCATCACTCCTCGACTCATCGCCGCCAGAAGCCGGTTTCGACGTCGAAAATGATAACGCCGTACTCCCTGGTGGGGCGGATATTCGCTGACCAATGCTCCTCCTCCTTCAGCGATATCTGCGAACAGCCTTTGATTGCTCTTTGGGGAGAGCTTTTCCAGTCCCGCCGGAAGCACAGCCACCGTGACTCCCCCGGCGTCCATCGCGCAACGATGGGCTACAGCGTCAGCACCCAATGCCCCTCCACTGACAACCATCAATCCCGATCGAATGGCGGGCTGCATAATCGTTCGTGCGGTCTTGGCCGCTGCCACAGAGATCTTGCGGCTCCCCACGACGGCCAGCCCAGACTGATCCAGACAATTCACATCTCCCACGACATGAAGTGCAGACGGAGGCCTGTCGAGCTCCAACAACCCCGACGGATACCGCTGGTCGTCACATAGAAGCACCTCTCCCGACCACCCACGCACGCGACCGAGCAATGCCTCCTTTGTACCGCCACTGAGTTCGGCCAAACGCTTTCGCTGCCGCCCCTTCAAATAATCAAATCTTGCCCCATTCCAATCCGGTTTTGACCTCCCCCACCAGGACCGGAGATCATTATCGAATAGCTCAAAGGTGCGCAGGCAACTGGTGGAGGACCAGTCGACCAATAACGCCACCCCGATCTGGAGCAGTCGCTGCTCAAAATCCACCTTTTGGTGAGTCTCCGCTTCTCCTCGACGTCTCATACTCCCCCCTCTCGCTGAAAGGAAACTATGGATCGATTACACGAGCCAGAATGACCGTGATATTATCGTTGCCGCCGTTTTCATTGGCTCTGTCCACCAGCTGCTCGCACAATTTCTCGAGATCGTCCTCCGCCTCCAGCATTTCGCAGAGTTCGCGATCGGGAACCATGTCGGTCAGTCCATCACTACAAAAGATGAAGAGATCGCCAGGCCCAAACCGCTCAAATTGTGCATCTACCTCCACCTGATCAGCCAATCCGCAGGCACGGGTAATCACATTTTTATAGGGGAAAAATTCCACGTCCTCTTTGGCCAAAATCCCCATTCTCACATATTCGTTGGCCAGGGAATGATCGGGCGTCAATTGCTCTAACTGGCCCTGGCGGTACCGGTAGACTCTGGAGTCTCCGATATGCGCCATATATACGCCCTCCTCGGTGAAATACCCGGAGACGATGGTCGTTCCCATGCCATCGAAGGCCTTTTCCCCGGACGCCGCCTCAAAGACCGCTTTGTTTGCGATCTGCAGCGCTTCGGTCAACCGCTCCTTATTGAGATCTAACTCCTCACCATTGACGGCGGCGTCCTCGTAGCCATTGGGTCCGTCGGGGATCGTCTTGCGATAATAGTCGACGATCGCCCGAATCGCCATTGCGCTGGCGACTTCCCCGGAGTTATGGCCTCCCATACCATCGGCAACGATGCACAATGCCTCATTACCATCGGAGAGATAGAAATCGTCCTCGTTATGATCGCGAACAGACCCCACATCGGTCACCCCGGCACAGATGAGTTTCATACAAATTCCTTGCAGCGCGTTTTCACTTTCATTGCCTCGCCGACCATCCGATTTGCCACAATAGCAAACCTCCAATTTCCTTTGGAGTAGATGAAGTGACCTCACCCACGGTTTTCCATCGGAATCTCTGTGATCACGACCAGGCGCTGACGAAATTGAGGTCTCGCGTTTTTATCGACAAACGCCGCCCGTAGCAATCATCACATATATCGCCGTCCAGTCACTGACGTCCTGGCACCAAAACTACTATCACAACTCCGAGTCACTCGAGCGCACTCCCTCCCACGTCGCCTCGAAGGAGGAGGTGGTGGGTGTGCCGTCACTCGAATCCTCGATATACCCACTAAACAATCCCTGATCGATGCGATCGACCAGACCATTAGACGTCTCCTCAACGAGACGTCCCTCTCCGCCGAGTCGCAGTCCCATGTCGAATTCGAGATTATCTATAAACAAATCAGCAAGTCCAAAAATGGCAGAGACGGCGGTATCACAAAAATCCTCGACCTGGCTGGCAGCCAAGCAATAGCTGGCAGCGCAAACTTCACCATCAGGAATGATACTCTCCGCCAAGCTGTCACAGCCAAACCAGTAGCTAAACGCCTCGCTCATCGAATTGGCATTACCGTCGGTTACTTCCGGCAAAATGACGTCGTTGAGCACGTACATGATCAGGCGCCCATAGCGCAGACTGACCGCATGCTGGTCGACTTGCAGTTGATTGTATGCCGCAACCCGACCGGTCCAGTCAGAACTCAAGACGCCGAGTTCAGCAAACTCTCCGTCATCATCGGCTGTTAACTCAATTGCCCCGCAATCGGGGCCGTCGGATGCCTCGCATCCCCAGGTCCAATACAGGGTGATTCCCAGCCAGTTATCCTGGCCACGAAACTCGAAATCGCTGGCCAGTTTTCCAATCGACAATTGGCTATGCACCTCCAGATTCGCCACTACGTCGCGTAGGTCGCGGCCCGCATCCCGAACATCGCTTAAGCCCTCGTTGTTGTCGATGAAGTCGTTGATCATATTCTGGAACGCATCATCCAGACCGGTCAAATTGAGGAATGTATTGAGCGTCCCACTGATAAGACCACCCACGGTTGTCGCAAGGATTTCGATGATTTCGTTGTAAATGGCTTCCCCGGGATTCTCGAAGATGTCCAGAACGCGTACGATGACCGATCCGGCCGGGCCACTTTCGGCGAGTGCATCCGTAAAGTCCCAGTGACTCAACACGTCGTAGGTACCCGTCGGATTCAGCGGCACCAACTGAAGCAAGACCTCTACATCGGTCACTCTATTGTGTTCGACGATCACGGAGCTGACACAGCTACCGGCTGCAACCTGGCCCTGCTCACCGCGAGCCACTGCTGTAACCACATAGCGATTTGAAGTTCCGAGATTCTCAAAACTCACCGTGCTATCGGTAAATTGGGTAAACCCCTCTGCGAGCACATCGTCATCCTGCGGACCAAAAGGCTCAAAATAGTCACACTCGAAATGACTTGCCCGATAGATGCGAATGTCGATGTCGGAGAGAGTCATCAACGTCGGCGAGGCATTGATCGGAGTGACCTCCACAGTGCCCGCTTCGGCGGCTCCGACGGTGATCTGAAAATCCACTGCATTCGACGACGAATTATTGGCGCGTACGGTCCACACTCCTTGCTCCGTACCGAGCATGGCATCGACGGCGGCCCCGCCCTCGGCGTCGGTAAACACGTTGCGAACCGAGAGGCTAGGAGCGTCCGCGTCATCCACCTCGTCCCCCAAAACCTCAAAACTAACCTGACCGTTTTCAATCGGAGCGCTCGTGTCCCGGTCGAAGAGGTAAATCTTTAATTCTACATCGCCGGTGACCTCTCCCTCGATATCTGCTCCTGAAGCGGCGAACATAAAATATTCGTCGGAAGCGCTGGGGGTTGTCGGATCTCCGTCGTTTTCACCTCCCGACTCCGACCCTCCTTGCTCTCCCAACGCTCCGGCATCTTCTGCGTCGCTGCCGCAGCCCGCAAAGACGAGCAAAAACACACAACAGAAACCGACGAAACGTCGCCACCGAAATCGATTCGAAGCCATTCAATCCTCACCGTTCATCAGGGCAACTATATTATTCCATCCGACATCGCGATAAATTATCACCCCCATTGCCCAAAATCAATTGGACTCCCGACCGGTAATGCGCTTCAGCACGTTTCTCACCCACCAAAAAAAAAGGCCTCTCGGCGCAGTTGTCCGCGCAAGAGACCTCGGTAGCGATGGGCAACAAATACTAGTTAAACCCTTCCTCATCCGGAGCCAAGACGCTGATACCGACAAATGTTCCAACGGTGAGCATGCTGATGGTGGTGATCGCCGCCACGGTCTTTGCCATGCTAAATTCACGTACCTCCGCGCCCGCCACCTGATCGAGTTGGACGAGCACATCATACTCCGGTGAGACGAGCTGGACATCGTCCATCACGAAGTTAAACGGCGTTACCCGCTGCTCCGTGCCTCCCCGGGTCAGGACTGTCAGGGCGTTGACTGTTGATACCGGCACTTTGGTGCATCCCCGCAAGTCATCGGTGTCGACGCGTTTGATTAGAGCATCCGTAACAACTTCTTCTTCCACCTCCGCTGGTGGTTCTGTCGTGGCTGCTTCGGCGAACCTGGTGCCATCCAAGCCCGGCGATTGATGCCCAACTTCATCATCGGGACAATCGGCGAGCACTTCCACTACTTCGTAGCGGTCGACCGAGGCTTCCAGCTTGGAGAGTTCGTCGTTGTTAATTGTATAGGTGTTGTAGCAAGCTAGTTGCGTCATGGCGAAAACCGCCGCCAAAGCCGCCCATTTCAAGTTCCGAAGTGACATTTACACCCTCGTGCTCGTGTGCCAGAATTCGCCGCAGTTTGCCCGCGTTCGTTACGACCGGACATCCTAGAGCAATCCGCTTCTATTTCGCAACTCCCAATGAAACTTTTCGCTCCTCTCCTTAAAAACCGGTTCGGCGGACAAGCACTGCTATTCTTCGCCATCACAGCCCTCATCTCCCCGACGGTCAGCGCTGACCCGGAGCGAGCCGAAGGCGAGGATCACGCAGCCCAGATGGTGGCCGACGCACCCCATCCCTTCAATGGGTCATTTGCCGAGTTGTCGGCACGGACCGGTCCGCTGATATCCTCCATCGACGATGGTTCACTTGGCTGGACGGCCGATCTCGGTTTCCGCAACGCATTTCCCCTGTATCTGGGCGCCAATCGACTCGCTTACTCCTATGGTCGAGCGTCGATCGAAGACCGAGTGGTACAACTGCATGGACTTCATGCGGCGCTTGGACTTCATCCTTTTTATCTGGCTCTCTTGTCCGAGGGCTGGCTCAGCCATCTCCTCGCCTCAATGCATCTGGAACTGGGTATCGGACCGCGATTCGTTCACCTTGCGGCAGCCGGTGACGAAACAGAAGCCATGAGTCGTTGGGGGCTCGCCGGAAGCGTCGGTGGTGGATTCGACCTTCCACTCAGCTCCCCAAATCAGGGAAAATCATTTTGGATAAATATTCTGTACCACCGTACCTGGTCCACTGTAAATTTCGACACGATAGAGGCCGGCGAACGGCTCCATGATCACCGTTTTTTCCTTGGCTTGGCCTGGCGCAGCAATGGTACCATCTGGTGATGTCGATGCCTTCTCCGTTACCCTCCACTGCCTCCAACCCACGACGCTCATGAACACTATTTTCAGGTCCCCTTTGCTCCATTGCATCGCCGCTCTCTTCGGTTTGTTTGCCGTTGCAAACCCCGCTTTGGCAGCTGCGGATACAGCAGATCCAACAGCGAGTCTCGTGCCCTCCATCGATTGCAGTGAATCAACGTGCCAGCGCGCAGCGACGGCACTCTCGGAGCGCGACTACACCGAGGCTGGTGATTTGTTCATTGCCCACGCCGAAGCTCAATCCGGCGACGACGAAACCTTCGGTGCCTGGCTTGTCCACGCAGCCTACGCGTACCGGTTGGCCGAAAACTGGGATGAGGCAGCCACACACTACCAGCGAGCCGCCGAGGCAATCGAAGTACTTCAGGACTACCTACTGACACAGGCGGTCTATGCTTCTCTGCATGCAGATGGCGACGAGGCTCTTTTTGCACACGCCGAGGGCAGTGGAGCATTGGAAGCCGGATACGAGGGAGGGTATTTTCTCCTCGCACGCCTTCAGGCTCGTCGAGCTGACCTTCCCAAACCGGAGACCGTCGAAGCCGCCCTGACCCACGACGATCCGGAAATCGTCTGTCCCTGGCTGCTCCAAGCCCTATCCGATGACGACGCCGAATCCGATACGCATCATGCGCTCTTCGGACTCGCCTATAGTCACTGTATCGACGAGGAGTACGACGATGCGCTAGCCAACCTCACCAACACACCCTCGCCAACCGCTCGGCTAGAGCGCGCTGTAGGACTCGTCCAAGACGTGCGATTCGAAGATGCACTGCAACAACTGCAGACCCTTGATCGCGATGCACTATCTCCCACCGATCGCTGCCGCGCCGATTTTCGCCGTGCCCGGAGTCACTTCTTTCTGCGTCAACGCCAAGCCGCCGAAGATCTATACCGTCAGATTATCGAGCACTGCACAGACGAGGCCAATGAAACCCAGCGAGTCCGAAGCCTATACGCCGTGGGTAACCGCAATTATCAGCGAGGTCGGCTCGACGAAGCAGAGCATTTTTTCACCAAATTATATGAGCAATATCCACACCGAAGTCACGCCGACGACGCCCTCTTCTTTCTGGCTCGCATCGAACGGGGACGGCCAGAACCGGATCGCCAACGCGAAATCGATCTTTTGGTCGAAGCACTGGAGAAATATCCCTGGGAAGACATGATTCACGAAATGGCATGGGAGGTCTTCGAACCCGTGTTTCGCCGTGGGGATTACGAGGAATTCATCGACTCCGTCACCGCCCTTCCGCTGCCGAATTGGGACGGCGAATATTTTAGTCAGGGCCGCCTGGAGTATTTCGTGGGGCTTGCCCATCAGCGCCTTGGCGATATCGACGACGCTGAAAGATATTGGCAACTGGCATGGGTAAAATATCCCTTTAGCTTTTATGGATATCTGGCACATCTGCGCATGCTCGAACACGATCGGGTCCCGGAACAACTTCACACCCTGGAGGCCGACGCCCCGGACCATTGGTTCGACGCCGACTTCGAGGGAACCGGTGCCGATATCCTTGCACGGACTGGACATCTGGAGGGCGCCTGCGATTTCGAATCGGCGAGACTAGAGCACACCGAGCCCACACGCAGCGATCGGTGGCGCCTTGCCACGCTTTGTCACCAAGCGGGCAATTATCCCTTGAGTCACAACATCGCACGCCGCCAGATCGAGGGACGTCCCTGGTCATTTCCAGTCAATGGTCGTCTGGCCCGGTGGCATATCGCGTGGCCCGATCCCTATGGCTCCCAGTTGGCCGCTGCCATCGATTCGTTGGGCCCCACCGGAGATGCATTTATCCATCCCGGTCTCGCCAGTTCGATTATGCGCGAGGAATCGAGTTTTCATGAAGCTATCATCTCATGGGCCGGCGCCATCGGCTTGATGCAACTCATGCCCGCCACCGCTCGTGATCACGACGACGCCATCGATGGAATCGCCACACCGGATCGCCTGGAAACCGCGGATATCAATATCCGAGTGGGGATCGATCATATCGCCCATCTATCGCGTCGATACGACGGACATCCGGTGTTGATTACGGCCGCCTATAATGCCGGTGCCGGCCGCATCAACGGTTGGTTGCGACGCCAGCCAAACGACGAAATTGGGCTGTGGGTCGAGGACATTCCATTTTTGCAAACCCGCAATTACACCAAGCGCGTCATTGGCTCCTATGCGGCATACCAATATTTGCAAGGTGAACTTACCCTCGACGACCGGATTGTAACTCCAGCCCGATAGCATCTCATGGCTCGAGGCGTGGCAGAGCCAGCTCAAAAGAACTGTCCGGCCCCAAAACTCAGCCCGGGCCCGTCCGAATCGAGCGTGGGCAAGGCGTAGTCCACACGAATAATCAGCCCGTGGAAATCTCTTGAGATAATGCGCAGGCCCAGCCCGGTGGTGGCAGCCGTCAGATCGAGAATCTGGCTTGCATGTTGTGTAACCCCGACGGCGTCCACAAATACGACGTGCTGCAAGACCATCAGATTGTTTTTCACCGATGGGACCCGAAGCTCCACATTGCCCAACCAGCGGTGCGGCGCCCGATGCCGCATATCATAGGTGCCTCGCAGGGTATTGAGTCCCCCGGCGGAAAATTGCATATGCCGTTGCTCCGCAGAACTAAATCCGAGCTCTGCTCGGGTTGCGAAGGTGGAGTTCCACGGAAGATCTCGAAAATGGCGAAGAGAGGTTCGAAATCTCTGGGAGCGCGGTTGGGCATCACCAAAATGAATATATTGTTCGACACCGACCTGCAGGACTGTGCCGTCCCGTTGGTATTCGTCTCGATCGAGCTTTCCCAGACGCCCGTTGACGCCGAGTTGAAACGTCTGCACCGGCCCGCTCAAACCTCCGCCTTGCTCCTGGGCCTCACGACGCGTTTCGCCCACCATGTCGTAGGAAAAGGTGTCGGCAAAAAATGTAGAGCCAATACCGGTGGAAAACCAGTCGAGCCACTGCCTCTCAAAGCCCAACGACGCTCTTCGGCGCCGCACCAAAAAGCCTCCGTCCACCTCGCCGTCTCGTCCGTAAAAAGTATAGATCCGATTGTTCAAGCCAGCGCTGGTGGAGAGGGTTTGGCGCTCACCGAGAAAACGAGGATCGCGAAATAGAACCGAAAAGGAGTTGGTATCACCGAGCCGGGTGTACATTCCCTCCAGGTGACGATATCCCCCACGCAGATTGGTATCCATTGCCCCCATTGCTATTTGGAACGTATCGCCCCCCTGGCCGAATTGAAAAAAGGCTGACAGCGTCCACCGCTCATCGACCATTATTTTCAATACCCGCCCGGGCACACCATCGGTGGAAAGTTCTTCGCCATCCTCGTCGTAGGCACCGACGCGTCGATCCAGGAATTCAAATTCGACACTGCGAAACATACCTGTGTTTCGAAGGCGCTGAACGCTCTCCTCGATCTCATCCATCGAGGCCACATCCCCCTCCTCAAAAAGCAACTCTCGTTCGACGACGGCTCGCTCGGTTCGCACCAGCCCAACGATCAATATGGCGTCGACGCGATGGCACTCGGAGCACGCTGTCCCCTTCTCCGATTCGCTCGCTACCACATCGGAGGCACTGACCACCGAAATCAATCCGATGCAGGCACCGATCGTCGTCACAACCAGCACGGACCTCCAAAAAAGCCGGGCCGACCTCCCGCTTTGCCCCCTTCGAACGTCATTTTTCTTCGCGGTCTGCTTCCAACTCATAGCGCGCGACTTTTCGGATTAAATTACGCCTCGAAACTCCAAGATCACGCGCGGTCTGTGACTTGTTCCATCCTGTGCGCTCCAATCCCTCGCGGATCATTTTTCGCTCCACGAATTCAATGGCCTCCGGCAATTCATACCCCTCGAAGTCGAGGGTCGGTTCCGGCTCCTCAGCGTCGAGCAGCTCCTGGTTGAGCCACTTCTTTTCGATGATCCGTTCGTCACCGGACATGATCACCAGTCGCTCAATGGTGTTTTCCAACTCGCGCACATTTCCCGGCCAATCGTGATACGTCAATTGGCGCAAACATTGATCGCCGAGTTCTTTTTTCCCCATTCCATGGCTGCGGGCCGCAGCGCTGACAAAGTGCTTTGCCAACAACTCAATATCCTCGCGGCGATCGCGCAGCGGTGGAATCGCCAACTTCATGACTCGAATGCGAAAATAGAGATCGCGCCGAAACTGGCCGCGACGCACCAGCTGCTCCAGATCGGAGTTCGTGGCGCACAACACTCGAACGTCTACCTTTCGGACCTCCGTATCACCGACACGTACCAGCGTGCCTTCCTGTAACACACGCAGCAGCTTTGCTTGGAGCGACTTCTCCATATCACCGATTTCATCCAGTAGGAGCGTGCCACCGTCGGCGGCCTCGAATAGTCCCTGCCGTTCGCGATGGGCGCCGGAGAACGCTCCCTTGACGTGGCCGAACAATTCGCTGGCGATCAAATCCTCGGGAATCGCTGCACAATTGACCGCCAAAAAGGGATGCTCGCTTCGCATCCCCAATCTGTGAATCGCGTGCGCTACCAGCTCTTTTCCGGTGCCGTTTTCCCCGGTGATCAAGACTGTGGAATGCGACCGTGCGACCTTTTCGATCTTTCGAAACAACGCGATCATCGCATCGCTTTTACCAAGCATTCCCGCAAAACGCTCGGCAGATTCATCGATCCGCGATGGCGTCGACGACTCCAACTCATCGGCGATTTTGGCCGCAATTGTGTGGGAGAAGCGGTCGATCCAGAGACGGTCCTCACGAGCCAATTGAACAATCTCACAAGCTCCGTCCCTATTGCTGTCGCTGCTCCGATTCAGATG
>SKPJ01000042.1 GCA_007119595.1 Myxococcales bacterium | reverse complement strand
CACATTACTACGCCGTGAGCAGAAGTTGATGGAGATAGACCGCAAAGTCGAGTGTGCGTCGGACAAGGCGCGGCGACGAGGCGATGCGATGTAGCATCGTCGAGTGATGGGGATCCCCCGGATTGCGGCCAACAACGCCCCGTCGCCGGGGGCTCCTATGTGCAACAGGTTGCAAACCAGCAAAAGTGATCGCAGGACGAATTATCAGAGGATAATCCTTGGGTAAATCAGAGTGGTTGCAGTACCCTCCTGGTACTCCCGTCAAAGGAGCACAGGCATCATTGTGCCCCCCTCCAACAAGACGCGAAGAGTTCGAAGTTCAACGAAGTCATACTCACTCTCGTACCGGCCATGAATGTGAAGCCTTCGCTCTATCATCACCTGACACAGATCACCGTTGTGCTCTTCGTGGCTCATCTTGTCTTCGGCTGCATTGACGATCCGGAGTCCTTCGAGGCTTCGGCGCCACCGGCAGATACGACACCCGATACGGGTGTCACCGACACGGCCACTCCCGGCGATGTCTCCGATACTCCCGGCGATGTCCCCGATACTCCCGGCGATGTCTCCGATGCTCCCGGCGACGTCTCCGATGCTCCCGGCGATGTCCCGGACACTCCCGGCGATGTCTCCGATGCTCCCGGCGACGAAGACGGAGGTGCCACGGACAGCGAAGACGACACCGCAACGGGGTGTAGTCCCACCTGTGAAGCCGGTGAATCCTGTGAGGACAGCTCCGATTGTCGTAGTGAGGTCTGTATTGGCGGCGTCTGCCAGGCGCATACCTGTGACGACGGAGTCCATAACGGCGATGAAACCGACGTCGATTGCGGCGGTCCCGACTGCCCACCCTGCGCAACGGGCGACGCCTGCGCAATCGAGAGCGATTGTACGACCGGGTTGTGTGTCAATGGACAGTGCACGGCGGCCGCCAGTTGTCAGCAACTACAAACCCTGGGAGCCGATCTTCCCAGCGGCGACTACATCGTCGATCCTCCGGGCAACGAGGGAGAGGCCATCGAAGTCCACTGCGACTTTGAAGCCGATGGCGGTGTGGGCTACACGATGGTGCGCATCGATGACGAGGAACTGACCGAAAGTCAGGACGACTACCGTGCGAGCTGCCGGGCGTTGGGCATGGAATTGATCGTTCCCCGAACCCGAGCCCACGCCGAAGCAATCCTCGAATTCAACGGTGGAACACCGCCCAATATCGTCGGTGTCTATCCGCAATTTGCCGGTGCTGTGGGGCTACACAACTGGCAGGGCCGCTGTCAGGGTGAACCGTGTACGTTCTATATGGACGACTCCGACAGCGCCGGATGCACTGGTTTCGAGCCCAGCGGCGACAACGCGATGGGGAGCGCTCTGTATCGAGTCGACGAAGGCTGTTTTTTCGGCGCCTGGAACGACAACCCAAACAACCACGTCGACCTGCAAGGTTCGGTGATCTGCTCCACCAACGACGCCGGACCAAAAACGCAAAATAGCTGCCTCGATTACCGCCTCGACGACGCTGTCCACAACGCCGGTCCCGAGGGGATAAGCGGAGTGTATTCGCTGGTCGACACCTCAGGCGATCCCTACGACGCGTATTGCGAGATGAGCACCGCCGGCGGGGGATGGACGCTGAGCATGAAGATCGACGGTCATTATCCGACCTTCGACTACGACGCCGTTTGGTGGACCAACGACGAATTGCTGGCTCCCCACGCCGCCGATCTGGACTACAACCAGTCCAAGCTACAGAGCTTTAACGACCAGTCCTTTTCACAACTCCTGGTGGGGTTGGAGGCACCATTCGACTACACCGGAAGGCCCCATTTTCGCTGGCTTCCGCTCGCCGTGGAGGGGGCGTCGCTGCAGGCGGTGTTCGACGAAAACGAATTCGTTTCCACCAATGCCGGCCGTGCCTCCTGGAAAGGACTGGTGGAGGGAAGTTCATTGCAGTGCAATTGCAATATGGAGGGGCTCAACGTCCGCTCCCCTGACAGCACCACCCACGTCCAGACCCGGGTCGGATTTATCGCCAACAACCAGCAGGACTGCGGCTCTCCTGATTCGATGATCGGACTCGGCGGAACGGGAAATGCCTGTGGCCAGCCCACTCATAGTGCTGGTCACTCCACGGGATGTAATCTATATGGAAATTACGATGCTGATTTCTTGGCCGGTGACACCGCCGGGTGCTACCCCAACGATGGGGATCGAAATGTCATCGGTTTCGGGGCGCTCTTCGTGCGAGACATTCCGGTGCTGGAGAGCTGCCAGGCGCTATACGACGAAGGCATCACCCGTTCCGGGGTCTACCCCATCGCTCCCGACGGCGACGATCCGATCAACGCGTATTGCGAAATGGAGTTGGCCGGCGGAGGCTGGACGTTGGTGGTGATCAACGGCACCGACGGCCGACCGTTTCGGTGGTCCCAAAACGACTATCCCCGTCCCGGGGCCAGCTATTACGGAAATCACGTCGCCATGCTCGACGACGTCGACGCCATCCAAAGCGGCGCCGCCAACGCCCATAACTACAGCATCGACGCCGAAGTGCTATTCGAGGAGTCGGGACGAGAATTTCTGACCTTCGTCGGCGGATCGACCACGGATTACGTCACCGGCGAGCTTCCCGCCGAATGTAATTTTTTCGACGGCTCTCAGATCTGCGAGGAAAATACCTATACCGGCCTCACCGTATACGATTCGGACGGCGCCGTTGTCACCGACGAGGCGCAGGCATGCACCACGGAAGCCGGTCTTCACCCCGAAGACTCATTCGACGAATTCGGCCTCCACCTCGTCGTGGGTACCCAACAAGATACTTTTCATTGCTTTGGGAGCGAGGGCTCGCCGGTGGGCCACCAAGATTGGGGACGCATCTACACCACGTTCGAGGGGGGAGAGCACGACCACCACTGGCACACCGGTGTCCACAGCCACTGGAACGACGACGGGGAGTTAAACCAGGCGGGGTTTTTGCTGCTTCGATAAGACACCGATCATATCCCATTTGGTCAACCCTATTGGTTTTCGAATCTTCTTCAGCTCCTCTGAAGTTTCGCGTACTTCACCTCGATCAATCCGCAACGTAGAAATAGCGAATTATGCATCTTTGGTCGACGAT
>SKPJ01000163.1 GCA_007119595.1 Myxococcales bacterium | reverse complement strand
TCGCGAAGGCGTCCTCCGTATCTCCGATCGAACCGTAGAACCACTCCTCCACTTCACATTCCTCATCGGGGTCTTGATTGTTCCCGTTGTTGTCGTCTCCGTTGTCGTCCCCGTTATCGTCTCCGTTGTCGTCGCCGTTGTCGTCCCCGTTATCGTCTCCGTTGTCGTCTCCGTTATCGTCTCCGTTGTCGTCCCCGTTGTCGTCGTCCCCGTTGTCATCGTCCCCGTTGTCGTCGTCATTATCATCGGGATCCGAGTTCGGGTCTTGATTGGTCGCCGATGGATCCTCTTCATCGCCACAACCCGTCATGGGCGCTGCTACCAACGCCAATCCGCTCACCAACAGTGCTGTCAACAATCTGCGCTTCATCATGTCGTTTTACCCGCTCTGAAATGTCGTCAACTGTATCGAAGGGCTACCACCCGCCCTCCGTCCACATCACCTGCTGCTTTTGTTTTGTACCCGGGAAAACCTGACGTCCATGAGCATCGAAAATACCGGGTCGTTCGAACGGGAAATCAATAGCACGTAGGGACATGCGATTCAAATACGCTCCGCTTCATCTCGGCACCGTCGCAGGTTCGAGCACCAGAGCTAGTGGTCGGATGACGCCGGCCATCGACCACCGGAGATCCGATGACCGGTGATCCCCGGCCTCGGTGCATACAGCGCACCATCGCCCAGGGCTACAGATGCCCCGCAAACAGCGCGGGGCGGCGCGGGGACAGTAAGCACGCGCAACGACAAAAAACGGCCACCGACCTCGAGAGGTCAGATCGACCCATCGATCGAGGTCGCTCGGGCAAACCGCAGTTGCGCGTGCTTGTAGTCCACGCGCAGCCGGAGCGAAGCGCAGGCATCGGTAACCCCGGGAGAAGGGGCGTCGTTAGCCCCAAGCCCGGGGATCGTAGGTGGCATCCACGACGACGACCGATGACCCAACAACATCAACCGACCACCGGAGGACGGATGAACCGAGCGCCATCGTGTAATCACAAAACTCATATCCGGAACCGTTGGCGCCACCGCCGATAATCTTCGTCGAACTCCGGCGCTCTCGCCTTCACCAACGCCTCACCGACCTCGATCGCCATGCGCTCCAACTCTTGGTGGAGTCGATAGCCCTCGGTTCCGGCGCGGGTATCCCGATCGAGGTCGGCGAAGCGCGCGCGGACTACGGGGTCTGAGACGGGGTGGATTTCCTCGTGAAGGACCTGGACAAAGGCCGCCCGCCCGGCGTCGAAGCTGACAGCGACGATGCGACCCGGTTTTCCGATGGCCCGGCCGTGGCTCCAATCGCCGCAGGCAAGTGACGGGACATCGATGATGGAAAGCGGGGGGCAGTCTTCATCGAGCTTACTCCACAGGTGGCGGCGACAGTCGGCGAGTGTGTCGAGCCACTCCGGTGGTGCCGGTTGTTTCGATGACGAGTTGAGAAGCCGACGTTCGCTCCGGAGGCGGTCGGCGAAGAGCGCCGTCAGCCGGCGGCCGGCTTCATCGGCCAGCGCGTCGACGCGGCCCGGGCGAAGCAACTCGAGCTCTTCTTCGAGGTCGTCGGCCCACAGCGGAAGAACTTGAAGCGTCAGCCGCCCCGGCGCGGCGCGATAGGCCTCGAGCAATTCCCCGGTCCACTCCGGTGTTCGGGCCCGCCGGCGGTAGATATTGGCTGCGTCAGCACCGAGGTCGAGGTGCGATAGGATGCGGTAGTGGCGTTCGACGTGGGGCAGATAGTGGAGGGTAATCGGGCGGCGATTGGGCACTGATCAACCTCACCATTACGAAGCTTTCGGTTGGCTTAGCCAACCGTTGGGACCGGCGACGACGGGCACCTGTATGCGGGTGATGATGCGCTCCTGCAATTTCCCGTCTCGGTGGCTCAGACATACCAGGTCCTGGGGACGGATGCGCGGTCCCACAAAAGTGACCATCCTTCCCGTGGGGCTGCGCAGGTGATCTCGCACGGCGCGAGGTATCACCGGGAATGCGCCGCCGAACCAGATGGCGTCGTACTTTCCATCGAGCCCCTCACAGGTCGTCGGTTGTCCGGTGGCGACTTCGACATTGTCGAATTCTGCGAGGGTCTTCGCCAATTTTCGCCGCGACCACCATCCTTCGGGAGACACGGCCGTGACGTGCCCGTCGTCACCGACGAGTTTGGAGAATAGCGCCGTCACATAGCCCTGGCCGGCCAAGAGATCTGCGGAGCGATCGCCGAGTCCGGGCATCAATGTCTCGAAAGCAATGGCGCAGGTATCGATCCCGAGCCATCGAGCTGGCTCTCCTTCCTCGTCGGGGCTGTGATTGCAGTTGTCCAGAAAGGCCCGCGCCTGCTCTTCGGCCATGAAATCCTGTGGGGCCACGCTCAAAAATGCCTCGACGAGTCGATCGGTTCGCAAAATCCCGCGCTCCAGAAGTCTTCGAACCGCCGATTCTCGAAGTCGTACCCACTCGTCCTTTACGTTCAATCCGATGGGGTGTTCGAGCACCGCCTGGGAATTCTTCCTCGATGAGATAGTCTTCGACTTGCCACGCTGCGCTCTGCGCAAAAGCCGGTCGCGCATCTCATCGGACATCATCCTCTCCTGTTCGGCGAGGCTCTTTTTAAAGACCCGGTCGACACTTCTTCCCTGGCCCCGAAATTTGTCGACAACCTCGGCAATGATCGGCCTGTAGTTGTCGTACATAAAGGAAACGCGGGTTTCGTAGTCCACCTCGTCACTGGGGTCGAGATGCTCTGCGCGAAACGGCGCGTCGTACCAACTTTTCCACCACTGCGGATGATAAAAGTGGCTGCCGTAGGTGTCGCGGTAATGGTCAATCGCCTCGTGGACATGGGAGCCGGGATAGAGCCGAAAGGGAGCGAGGGACACCCAGCCACAGGTCTCTTTGGCGGAGGCGAAGACCTCATAGACGAAGTCCCGGGTCTCCTTCATGGTCTCCATCGTCTCCCCGGGATGACCGACGATGATATTGGCCGCCCAATTGAGTCCTTTCTCGCGGCTCAATTTGGCCAGTCTTCGCTGGGCGTCGAGATACCCCTGCGGGTTGTGCGTCTTCTGCATCAGCCGCAGCATCTTCGGACTCCCGGTCTCCATGCCGATGCCGATGGAGAAGTGGGTGTCGGCCAG
>SKPJ01000472.1 GCA_007119595.1 Myxococcales bacterium | reverse complement strand
TCGGACAAGGCGCGGCGACGAGGCGATGCGATGTAGCATCGTCGAGCGAGCCGCAACGCCGCTTCGACGTGCTCTCGGCGCGCAGACGCTTCACTCAACTTCTGCTCACGGCGTAGTAATGTCGAGTCCCTCGGCTTATGTTGACATTGGATTGAGTGGGGCGGAAAATGCGCGGCCAATGGTTTTCGATTCGCGCTTACTTCAACCGGTACCATTATGAAAATAAACCTCGCGCGCCTCGAGCACGCCAAATTGATCAGCAGGTTTTTGGCTCGAGTCCACGACCAGTCTTTTCCGCATCAAGAACTCTTCTCCGAGGACACCGTCCAGGAGTTGATCCGAAATGATGAATTGGCTGTCGTGCTCGCTTCTCACGAAAAGTCGATCCTCGGCTGTGGTTTGGCCTTTTTGTACCCCTGGAATAACTCGCTGAAGATAGGGCCTGTGTCGGTGGGCAATATTGAGCGGCGCGCCAAGGTAGAGCGGGCCCTGCTGGTCGCCGTCCAGCGGTTGGGCAAAAAGAAGTACGGCCTCGCTCATGTTGGGGCCGGCGACAAAGAGGCGTTTCAGCGCTTTCGCAAATTGGGCGCAACTTGTTGGGGCTATCGGCCGGCCCCGGGCTCCAGTCGGGTCGATGACTCGGAGTTGATGATGGGGTTTTTTCACTCCGATGGTGAGGTCGATCGCGTGGAACCACCACTAAATGCTGTGACCGGAACTGCATTTTCTTCCCGTATTATCAAGGGATTTGAGGATTCCGAACACGGTGTGCCCCATCCAAAAAATTATCCCGTAGGATGCCCCCAGGGTACTGGCGCCCCCATGATATCGGGCCGGGTCTGGCCTACCTATCACTCTCAAGGCAATTATATTGAAATTGAAAACGCCGCCGGTGCTTATCCCGTAGAGATCATTAAAGAATTTAAGGATAAGGTGAAAAAAAAGGGCGTTCGCGATCTGCGCCTGACCCTTCCCGTCAATCAGGAGGAGGCGTTTTTTGAATTGCTCGACGCTGGATTTCGCCCCGTTGCCTATCTGCCCGGCTGGTTTCTTCGCGGCGCCTATCGCTTCGATTGCATCAAGATGGTCGCCGGAGCTCCCTCGATTCCGCGCAACCCGCAGACCTTTATCGAACGGGCCGTCGCTCGCGTAGACTCCGAATTTGCGTTGGACTAACAGCGGTATTCGACTGCTCACGGCTCCCTGCTTGCCGCAACTTCGCTCCCTGGTATATCCAGCCTCGCAGAGCACACCACGACAAGCCGTCTGTGAGCTGCAGGATCGGTTCTCACCGGCGCTCAATGCATTGCTGTAGCATTACCGTACAATCGTTTTGGAGGAAGGATGACTCTGACCCGTCAACAGATGTGGGACCGACTTGGAGAAGATGTCGATGTGCTCGTGATTGGAGGAGGTATCAATGGCGCCGGCATCGCCCGCGATGCGGCGTTGCGAGGCCTCAGCGTGGCACTCGTAGAATCTCGGGACCTGGCTTACGGCACCAGCTCGCGCTCCTCAAAACTCGTTCATGGCGGGTTGCGCTATCTGGAGCAGCTCGAGTTTAGCCTCGTTTTTGAGTCCGTCAGCGAGCGCCGCATCTTGATGGATATCGCTCCTCACCTTGTTCGCCCGTTGGGGTTTTTATTTCCGGTCTACAAGGAGTCTCGGCACAATCTGACGATGATCAAGACCGGGTTGTGGCTGTATGAGGGATTGTCGCTATTCCGCTCTCCCAAGCGCCATCAGCGCCTGCGTCCAAAGGACGTTGCCGAGGAAGAGCCGGCGCTGACGACGGAGGGATTAAAGGGGGCACCTCTGTACTACGATTGTTCCACCGACGACGCCCGGCTGACCCTCGAGAGTGCTCTTGATGCCGCCGAACACGGCGCCATCATTACCACCTGGGCCAAGGCGATCTCCTTTCTCAAAGACGAGCAGACGGGACTGATCAATGGTGCTGTCGTCAAGGACACGCTGGGCGACGGCGGACTCAAGGAAGTAAGGGCCTCCACCGTGATCAATGCCACCGGTCCCTGGGTCGACCGGACTCGGGCATTGAGCACCGAAACAACCACCGAGCTACTCCGCCCCACCAAGGGGGTCCATATCGTCGTGGAGCGCGAAAAAGTGCCGGTCAACAACGCCGTCGTCTGTTTCCATCCCCACGACGAGCGAGTCCTGTTTGCCATTCCCTGGGGAGAGCGCACCTATTTGGGTACCACCGATACCGATTTCGATGGTGATCCCGGACAGGTCCAGGCCGACGCCGACGACGTCCATTATCTTCTCGCCGCCGCCCGGCAGTATTTTCCAGAGTACGAATTAACCCGCGACGATGTCATCGCTACCTGGGCCGGTCTTCGACCGCTGATGGCGCCCCTGCAGGGCGACAGCGAGGCCATTGCCGAAAGTGAGATCAGTCGCGAGCACCAGATCATCATCGGTGAAGACGGGCTCATCACCATCGCCGGCGGAAAATTGACCACCTACCGGCGCATGAGTGCGGAGGTCGTGGACACGGCGGCGAAGCTGTTGCGCCTGGCCCGAAAACTCCCCGACGAACTCCACGATCCAAAGACCGATACCCGACCTCTTCCCGGCGGAAGGGGATGGCCCGACGACGATGATGACGAGGCGGTGCGCCAGTTGACCACTCGCACTGTCGAGGCAAGTGACGGTCATCTCGACGAGGATACCGGTCATTTTCTGGTCCGCACTTATGGCGTTCGCGCCCCGGAGGTGGCTCGACTGGTTGGAGCTCAGCCCGCATTGGCGGAATCGATCTGTGATGGGCGTCCCGAGATCATGGCCCAGATCGACTGGGGCGTGAAAATGGAACTCGCCACTACCGTCACCGACATCCTGCTGCAGCGCACCCAGATCTATTACCGCGATTCCCATCAGGGGCTCAATGCCGCCGGGCGCGTCGCCCGCCATATGGCGACCCTCCTCGATTGGGATGAAAAGACGATCGAAGCCCAACTGCGGCGCTACGAAAACGACGTCGCTCTCTCCCGACAATGGCTCGACGAGAATATGCAGTGACGAAGTGTTTGGCGTTTGCCATACCGATTTACAACGGGCGGCACGTTCTTAACTTCCTGCTCGCTATCGACTTTTTGCCCGTTGTCTTGAGGGCATCCGGAGACTCCGGGTTCGAGTTGCGGACACAACCTTTTCTGGGAATCTGAACGATGACTGATAACGAATTCGAACGGATCTACTTATCGCCTCCCGATATCGGCGACGCAGAACGACGCTACGTCACTGAGGCCTTCGATACCAACTGGATCGCTCCTCTGGGGCCCCACGTCGATGCCTTCGAGGCAGAGTTCTGCGAGTTTGTCGGTGCACGTCATGCGGCGGCCCTGTCGTCGGGAACTGCGGCGCTGCATCTGGCGCTGCGCCTCGCCGGGGTGGGGCCCGGTGAAGAAGTGGTCGTCTCCACCCTGACCTTCGTCGCCAGTGCTTCTCCGATCGTCCAACTCGGCGCCCGGCCGATTTTTATCGACAGTGAGCGGACCTCATGGAATCTCGATCCCAACCGCCTGGCTGACTTTTTGCGACGCCGCGCTGCCGACAACCGCCTGCCAAAGGCGCTGGTGGCCGTGCATTTATACGGTCAATGCGCCGATCTGGACGCCATCGTCGATCTCTGTCAGCGCTACGAGGTCACCCTTATCGAAGATGCCGCCGAGGCCCTGGGGGCAAGCTATCGGGGCCGGAGTCCGGGAGTATTCGGCGAATCCGGTATTTTTTCGTTTAACGGAAATAAGATCATCACCACCTCTGGCGGTGGCATGTTCGTCTCCGACGACGAAGCACTCGTCGAGCGCGTGCGCAAACTGGCCACCCAGGCCCGTGATCCCGCTCCCCATTACGAACACTCTGAGCTGGGATACAACTATCGGATGAGCAATGTTCTGGCTGGTATCGGGCGCGGTCAGCTCGCATCGCTGAGCGATAAGGTCGCCGCTACGCGCCGCAATTTCGAGGTTTATTTCGATGCCCTCGGCGGTCTGCCGGGCGTCGAGTTTATGCCGGAAGCAAAGTGGGGACGCCACAGCCGGTGGTTGACCTGTCTGACCATCGATCCCGAGCGGGCCGGCGTCGATCGGGAGACCATCCGCCAGGCCATGGTGGCACAAAATATCGAGGCCCGTCCCGTCTGGAAGCCCATGCATCTTCAGCCGGTCTTTCAAGACGCCGAGACCATCGGTGGTGAGGTCGCCGAAGATCTCTTTCGCAGGGGTCTGTGTCTGCCCTCTGGCTCGAGCCTGACGAAACCGCAGTTGCGGCGCATCATCAAGGCATTTCGCGAGGTCGTCGCGCCCTGAACTGACGATCCCGGATCGGATCGCCCGATCCGAATTAGATGGGAATGCCTTAGATGGGGATGGCTCAAATGGGAATGGCATGACGTAGATCGCCGAGTTCGTCCTCCTGCTCGATAAATCGGCGCAGACGCTTTAGAGCTCGGGCGTGAATTCGCGAAACCCAGGAGGGCGAGTAGCCCAACTGGTCGCCGATCTCGGTCATCGACCGTTCCTCGAAGTACATCCGCGTCAATACGATCTGCTCGTTTTCCGGCAATCGATCCAGAAGCGAACGCACCTTCTGGGCGGTCTGGCGCCGGGCGAGTTTTCGCTTATGCGGCGCTCCATCGGTCTTCAATGACTGTGACGGACAGTCGCGCAGCACGAAGACCATCAACATCGAGCCCGTCACGTCACTCAGCATCGACAGTCGATCTTCGACACCACTTTGGCCTCCCTGATGCTGAACGACGTGGGCGTAGGTGTTGAGCACCTCGTTGCAGCCTACCTCTGTCACCTTTCGCTTCGGATCGACGATCGGTCGCGGGCAGGCATCGAGCATCGCCCCCCGGATGCGGTAATAGGCAAAGGTGGCAAAACGGGTATTTTTGGATTCATCGAAGCGATGATAGGCCTCCAACAGACCGGTGTATCCCCAGCCGATGAGATCATCGAATTCCACCTCGTCGGGAAGCTTTTGTCGAAGACGGTGCGCAATTTTGTAGACCAGCTTTTCATAGCGCTGGACCACCTTGCGGGCTCCTTCATCGATCGACGTTGCGGATTCGGGGTCGACGGCGTCGGTTGTCGTGGTCTTGTCCCCCATGGCGGTCGTTGCTCCCTCACGGCCAATGGCCGGCAGCGGTATTGGTAAACCGCACCCGGCGACGCTCGAGTCGCAATCCGGACCTAAAGCTGCCCCGCTCAAGTACGGTCCAACAAAAGCTGGCGAAGCAAGTACCAAATCCGGCACGGCTCAATGCGTCGACGCAATGCGACGCGAACAATGCCAAACCCGAACCAATTGGTCGCCGCAGCGAACTACCCCACGAATCAGGTCGATATACGAATATAGTTTGGAGTGTAGCCGGTTGCCGTCGGTGGCGCAACACTACCGCGCCACTCGTTTTCCAACCCCGGTCCTCCGGTCGCACTGGCCGGCCCGAGTTTGCCGCTGGTCGAATTCATGTCCACAGCCGGTTGCTTGTGCCACCGGTGCTGGTCTACACTTTTTGCTCCTGCGGGGCGCAAATCAATGTGCTTTGCTACAATGGCGACGGAGAATTCCGTGGATGACGAAAAAGAACTGAAACTCGTCAAACGGGCTCAAGACGGGGACCGTGAGGCGTTTAAAGAACTCGTGGAGGCCTATCAGCGCAAGGTCTACGGAATCTGCATCGGGATGCTCAAAAATCCCGATGACAGCAAGGATGTAAGCCAAGAGGTCTTCATCAAGGTCTATCGCTACCTTGATAAATTTAATTTCAAGTCCTCCTTTTATACCTGGTTGTATCGAATCACGGTCAACAAATGCATTGATTTTATTCGCAAACAAAAGCGAAAACGCGAGGTCGATTACGACGACCAGATTCTGCGCGAAGACGATATCGAGGGCGACGAAGAAATCCTTCCCTCCCGCCTCGGCGTACATCCCGATCGGGTATATGGAAGAAAAGAATTGCGAAAAAAGATGCTTCAAGCCCTGGAAACTCTGTCGGAAAAACACCGCACGATCTTGATTTTGCGGGAGGTCGAGGGCTTGAGCTACGAAGAGATAGCGGAGGTCCTTCAGGTCTCCAAGGGGACCGTGATGAGCCGCCTATACCACGCTCGACGCTATTTTCAGGATGCCGTTCAGGAATACGTCGGCGACGAACTCAAGGTCAGTTAAGCGATCGCCTGTCGCCGGTAGGCCTCATGGATCATAATTATTTTGAATAGCTGTTCTCCAGGCGCGTCTATTTCTACAGTACGGCAGCAGCACTCGAACAACGACCGACTTCTCAACGCCCGCCGGCGGGGTGGTACAGCAATGACATCGAAAACACTCAAAAAGAAAGAGGCTCTCCTATTGCAGCGTCACGTCGACGATGAACTCGACGATGGCGAGGCCGATGCCGCGGCCGCTCTTCTGGAGCGCTCGGCGGCAGCCCGGGTCTACGTTTCGGCACTGAAGTCGCTTCACGAGGCGGTGCGGGTGGCCGAAAAAATGGCCTGGAAAGGCGCCTCCTTACCGCCGCCCGAGACCTGGGTCGAACTCGCGGAGACATCGTCCGATCTCGCCGAGACGCCACTCGACGATCTGGCACCGATGCTGGAGCGCTTTCACGACGGCGAAGTCGATGAGGCGGAGGCGGCGGTGGTGGCGGCTCTGGTGGATGAACGCGATGATGTGGCGGGATATCTGTCGGAGCTCGATCGGCTCGCCGCTGGAATTCGCAAAGCAGGTGTCGCCGACGAGGTCGACTTCGACGGGTTTTGGGATGGCATCCGCGAGGGCATCGATCACATCGACGACGAGAAGTCGACACCGGTGGCCATCGATCCCTTCGACCCCGAAGAGCATCGGTTGCTGTTGTACCGATTCCACGACGATGAGGTCACCGCCGAAGAGCGCCGCCGCGTTGAAGCCTGGATAGAGGCCAATGACGAAGGAGTCGACTCCCTGCTCGGTGCCCTTGCCGAAGTTCACCTCGGCGTCAATATAGGCATCGAGATTGCCAGAGAACAGGCGGATCTCGATGGGATCTGGACCGGCGTCTGCGACGAACTCGATACCATCGATGCCGAGCAAGCAGCCGACAACGTGGTCGCTTTCGATGATCCCCCAAGATCTGCATCACCCAATCCGACGCCGGTGTGGAATAAACCGATCCTGGCTGTGGCAGCGGCCGTGATCTTATTGGCGACCGGGGCCCTTATGGGGCCGCAATTATTGCAACAAGACGAGGAAGTCGTCGAAACCCGGACCGTCGTCATCTTCGACAATATCGAATCCGCTCCCGGATCGTCGGTCTTTCTTCATACGCCCGAATTGGCCGACCACGAAGTGGAACACGGCCTCGCCTCGGGTCGAAATGGACAGCCCATGATTCGAGCTGAAGACGACTACGCCGATCCCACCGTGCTATGGCTCATCGACGAAGAAGAAGATGAAGAAGACGAAGATTCCGATGAAGATGAAGATGAAGAAGACGAAGAGCCGGAAGAGGAAACCGAGGAGTTGCCCGGACCGATTTGATCGATGGTTGTGATGGATGGCGTTGAGATTGGTCTGACCCCATTGCCAATGTGAGATATATTATGCGGATACTTATGAAATGGATGATTTTGGTCGCAGCAATGGGGCTTATCACCCTCGCGGCATCTCCCGCTTTGGCAGGAGATTCGGTCTCCGTCGAGGTTCGCGTAATCGCCGCTACCTCCGATGGTGATGAATTCGACGACGATCTCGAGGATATCCGCAATCGTCTGGAGCGTGGTTTTACCGATTACTCCTCATTCGAAGAGCTCGGTCGACAGACCCACCGGATCGAAAAGGATAGCTCCCAGAATTTCGGCCTACCCACCGGCGATACCCTCACCCTCACCTATAACGGAAGTGACGACGAATTCGTCAAATTGGGCCTCGTTTTGGAGACGAAGTTGAGCACCAATCTGCGCGCCACTCCGGGAAGTACCTTTTTTCAGGCCGGACTCAGCTACAAAGACGGTACCCTCGTACTGGCGATCACTGTCAACTGAGCCCGGTCGGATATCGCAATAAACACTTCGTCATTGAATTGAAATACGGCATCGGTGAGATGAACGTGTCATATTTCTGGCCGACCCGAGCAGCCCGCCGTATCCGCCGAGACGTCCGTATCAGTGAATGGATGAGGGGTTTGTAGCGCCGCCCCATCGAGGGCGCTGGCTCGAAATTACATCGATTACAAGGGGAATTGCTGCGGATCGCATATGCGGCATTTCTGGACACCGAGAAAAGAGCTGTGCTATAAGAGCTCCAACCGGATTCAGGGCTTTACGTCGAGTCCGCCGCAGTTATCTACCGCTTCGGCTAGGCTGGACGTCAGGCTGTCCAACGTCGCGCGGTGTACCCCTTTGCTCGAAATAAGGGATCGATCGCTTCCCGATTTGCCTCTTTGTTAACGGGCCAATTTTCCATGACCGATCAAAATCGCAAGACCCTGCGCAGCTTTTATTGCCGCGA
This sequence comes from Myxococcales bacterium, assembly GCA_007119595.1. Classification (GTDB taxonomy): domain Bacteria; phylum Myxococcota_A; class Bradymonadia; order Bradymonadales; family Bradymonadaceae; genus SLJM01. Next base: position 3,124 of record SKPJ01000472.1, on the reverse strand, counting down.
TTATCTGTGGGAGCATTTCGAACAGATGGCCCAGGAGTTGGGCTGTTCGATGGATTATCTCATCAACGAGTCGATGCGCTTATACGCGCGTAGCCGCGATCAGGGCCCCGATCCGGCTCCCCCTGGTGGCGCCGGTGGTCCGGGTGGTGCAAATATGGGGATGGGACAAAGTGTCGGGCCAGACAATGTCGATCGCTTCGATGTCGGAGGATATTCCGGACAGAATAATGCCGATTCGAATATGAATCATCGCACCTTTCAGCAGGTGCCCGCTGTCGGCGCCGGCTCAGGACCCAATCGACAGCAGGGCCAGGCAATGGGAGGAGGGATGCCGCAACAACGCAGTGGACCCGGTGCAACCGGGGGCCCCGGCGGACCGCCTCCACCACCGCGACCGGGAGCCGGTGGACCGGGGGCCGGAGGCCCTCCTGGTAGGGGTGGACCCGGTGGAAATTGGCAACAAGGCGGATCGGCGGGCCGCCCGCAAAACCCATCCGGCGGCTATGGCGCAGATGCTGGACGGGGCATGGGAGCTGGACGCCCTCCGATCTACTTGTCCTTCAGCAATAATCGCTACGTCATCGACCAGGAAAAATACGTCATCGGTCGTGGCAGCAAGCAGACCGATTTGACGATTCGCGACGGCAATATCTCGCGAAAGCACTGCGTCGTCATTTTTCGCAATGGCTCCTATTACATCAAAGATCTCGACTCCACCAACGGCATCGAGTACCGGGGCAATCGAATCGAATCCAAAAAGATCGAAGAGGGCGATGTCTTTTATCTCTGCGATTACGAACTTCGCTTCTCCTATCATGGATAAGTGACAGGTGCCTGACGCTGATTTTGACCTACATAGTATCTCCGAGGGGATCACACGCATTGAGTTGCCCGCGCCGGTGGCGATTGGCGAGGGTCTGGCTACGCCGGTCAATATCTATCTGATCGACGACCCCTCACCGGCGCTGATCAACGCTGGACACCCCGCCCATAGCGACAACTTGCTCGGTGCCCTGCGCGCCTGCGGAGTCACGCCTGCTCAGATCGAGCGAATTATCGCCACCTCCTGGCAAATCGACGTCATCGGCGGTGCCACGCACTTTCCCCGCGCCGATCTTTTCGTGCTCAGTCCCGACATGAAGACGCCACGGGACTACGAAATGTGGGTTGATACACGTCGCCAAATATGGCGCCGTCTCGCACAGGAGATCGCCTCCTTTGATGAGGGTTTCGAACCCGCCGCCGTCGACGACGCCGTGGAGCGCTTTTTTCCGCGCATGACACGAAATCTTCGTTTTGCACCACTGCGCAATGGGCAATTTATTCAGGCTGGTCCGCTCCATCTCGAGGTGCTGGCCACGGCTGGACCCGGTCCTGGGCATATGGCCCTTTACGAAGCCGACGAACAGCTTCTTTTCTGCGGCGATTTCGCCATGAGCGGTCTACCCGATCGCCTCACCGATGCTCAGTCGTACCTGATCAGCCTGGAGCGACTTGCTGAATTGCCGTCGAAGCTAGCGCTGCCAAATCGGGGTAGAACCTTCGAGCAGGGGCGGTGGACGGTCTCGCGGGCCGCCAATTTTTTAAATAACTTCTTGAGCAACGCCCCGGCCGTGCTGGTACGGGCTCCTACGGTGATGGAGTTTATCGAGCGCGATCGAGGAGTGACCGCCGACGAGCCCCTGAAGTTGATGCGTGGCTGCCTCTTGTTTCGAGCGCTCTTTGATGAATTGGTGCGCACCCGCACCATCGCTGCGGAAGGGCAGGGGTTGACGCGGCGCTACGGGGTCGACGTCGATGATCCACGTGAAAAATTGCGTAGACACTGACCGGCTGTCGTTTCGCCGCTCCCTTACTCCACACGAAATTCGACGAGCTCGAAGCGTTCGTATTCGGCATTGGTCTCCTCGAACAACGCCATCCCGTCAAATTTTCCCGTCAGACGAAAATGCTCCAATCGAGGGGCTACCTCGAGGGCTGCCGCTCGATCTTCGATGGCGTCGATGATAGCTCCATCGCCGTCCAAGATCGTCCGAATCCAGTTGCCGTGTACGTATACCTCGAACGCCGGAGCCGGACAGCGGCACGGATTGTAGCGTCCTCGTACGGTCACTATTTCCTGAGAGTGGACGGCATCGATGGCGGCTTCTACTCCCTCTACGACGACAGAGTGGCTCTGCGCCAGGGCGCGCTGTGGTGGCTCACCTCCGGTGGAGCAACCGATGCAGAAGACAAACCATGCCCCTGTCATGACTGCGATGAAATAGCGCTGCGTCATCTGCGCTCCCGGCCGATTCGGTTTGCCACCTCCGGGCTGTACAGCCCCTGTGATTGATAGATGTAAAGGGGGGGGCGGATCGCGAAGTCAGGAACTCCACCGCGGCGAAAGCGGTATTCGATCAAATAGGCGTCGCTGTCCCGATCGGTGTGATAAAAGCGCAACGATGCCGCCTGCATATCCGTGGTGCGCGCTGCATCCAATCCGTCCATCATACGGATCGGCGGGGTATACATCTGCAACCAGCCTCGTTGGTCGAGTACATACGCCGAGGCGGTGACGAAATCGGACAGCGCCCCATGGATTTCATGCCGAGCTTCTGCTCGCTCGCGAACCGGACTCGGTCGTCGCTGTCCCGTTGGATAATAGGGCGGGTTGCACAACACCAGATCGGCGCTGTGGGGCGTCAACAATGTTCGATGCTCTCGTAGATCGCCGGCGACGATCTCCACGTTGTCCAGACCGTTTTCGGTGATATTTTTTTGCAATAACTCCAACAGGGAGTCCTGACGCTCTACGGCGACGACCTTCATCTGTGGATGTTGGTGTGCAATCGTCAATGCCACCACGCCTTGGCCGGCGCCGAGATCGACCACCGTGGCGTCCTCGGCGATTGGCGGCAGATCGGTGGCCAATAACAGAGCATCGAGCCCGAATCGATACCCCTGACGTCGCTGCCAGATCGACAGGTCTCCATCGAAGATTACGTCACAGGTCAGTTCACTTGCTTTCGAGGTACTCACGAACTCCCTTTACTTCGATTTGTCTGCCGTGCAGCTTCTCGTTGCTGGTGGGCGCATTATTGCGGAAAATACCGGGCCGACAAAGCTTCAACGCTCCATGCGG
>SKPJ01000151.1 GCA_007119595.1 Myxococcales bacterium | reverse complement strand
CTCGGGGCTCGGGCTCGGGCTCGGGCTCGGTGCTCTGAGCAATCGGGCACATGGTTTGCAGATTAGACCGGGCACATGGTTTACACTTTTTCGTCATCTACAGAGCCGATTTGCGCTCTGATACTGGTTTGTGCAGTGCGGTGATTCCGAGGACGAGCACAAGCTACCAGCACGAGCACGAGGACGAGCTACGAGCACGAGCACGAGCACGAGCTACGAGCACAAGCACAACGCTTCCCCGCGAATCCCCCGTACCTTCATCGACACCTCGAGCTTCGATGTAGCGTCGGAGGTTGGCGTTGGTAAACTCAACCGATAAGCGCCGACCCTATACCCTTATTGCAAATCGGTTGCATTTTGCGGCGTCGATCATTACATTTCGACGAAGGACGGGAAATGATTGGCCGCTGTTCTGGAGAACTCATGAATTTTAAATTTTCCGCCGCTGGAGCCCGATGGCTCGCCGCCGCGGCGTTGATGCTGGTTTTTTCACTTCCCGCTGTGGCTTTCGCGGAGTTGAAGGTGGTGACCACGCTGGCCGATTTCGGTGCCATGTCGAGGGCTATCTTGCAGGATGATGGTGAAACCACAGTCCTGGTTCGACCCTCCGAAGACCCTCATTTTGTGGATCCACGACCCAGCTTCGCCCGCTATCTCAACCAGGCCGACATGGTGGTTTACGCCGGCATGGAACTCGAGATCGGCTGGCTGCCGAGTCTCTTGACCCGCTCGCGCAACAGCGCCATTCAGCGGGGGCAACCGGGTCATCTCGACGCCTCCGAATACGTGCAGGCCCAGGATGTCCCGCGGGGAACCATCGATCGCTCCATGGGCGATGTTCATCCCGGCGGGAATCCCCACTACAACACCGATCCGCGACAAATGGCACGGGTGGCGCTGGCCTTTGGTGAGCGCCTCGGTCAGATTCGGCCGGCGATGGCCGATGAATTCATGGAGAGGGCCCGCGACTTTGCGCGCGACAATATTCGATTTGCCCAAAAGTGGGAGCAAAAGTTCGCCGAACTCTCCGAGGAGTCGCGTCAATTCATCAGCTATCACAAGACCTGGTCGTACGTAGACAACTGGCTGGATCTCAACCATGTCGCCGAATTGGAACCCAAACCGGGAGTCCCCCCCAATCCGCGCCATATCGCCCATATCATCGAGACCATGGAGGCCCACCAGGTGGGGGTGATTCTGCAACTGGAATATTATCCGACGGATACGGCGGAGGCGATCGCCAACCGGATCGATCACGACGTACAGATCTTCTCGGTGCAGGCGATGGCCCGCGAAGATCAGAAATACCTCGAACACCTTGAAGAGGTCATCCGCCCGCTGTATGAAGCGATGCTCCAGATCTCTGAATCCCCGTCTGACTGAGTCATTTATGAGCGCTCCACTCCACGCATCGACCCGAACGTCTGGTGGCAAGAGCACGGATGAGGGCCAGACCCACGAACATCGGGCTGACCACACCGTAGAACCCACGCTATTGCGTGTGGAAAACTTACTCTGCGGCTACCACGCAACCCCGGTGGTCGGCCCCCTTAGTTTTCATCTGCATCAAAAGACATTCATGCTCATCGAGGGAGCCAATGGAGTCGGAAAATCAACTCTTATCAAGACTCTGATCGGGCTCATCGAGCCCATTGAGGGAAGCTACGAGTGGTTTATCGACCGACCGATGCTTCGATTCGTACCCCAGACGCGGACGCTGGACTCCCTACTTCCGGCGACGGTCTTCGATGTATTGGCCACCGGATTGCACCAGGGGGGAGGCCTGGCGTCGATACGCATCCGAATCGACGAGGAGCAACTATTGAGCGCTCTGGACACGGTGAATCTTTTGGGATTTGAGAACCATCTCTTCCGGGAGCTGTCGGAGGGACAAAAGCAGCTCGTCTTGTTGGCCCGCGCCCTGTTGGGACAACCGAAGGTGTTGTTGCTCGATGAACCGGCGGCGTCGATGGACCCCGGTCACGAAACGGAGACCATGGAGCTTCTCCACGAGATCAAGGAGCAATCGGGATTGACGATCGTCATGATCGCCCATGGAAGTCCTCCTGCCCGGAGCGTGAGCAATCGAATCATGACCATCGATCGCGAAGGGACCATCGAGATCCAGGAGTGTCTGGCCACCTGTCCCCCACCGGCCTAGCCCGGCCTGCATGTCCCGTTCGTACATTTCTATAGCAAGTCTTTGGCAATGCTCGAATTTCTCAGTAATCCTCTGTACCGCGAAGCGCTTCTGACGGCGACTGTCGCCGGGGTGTGCCTCGGTTTGTTGGGGGTCTATATCGTCTCGCGGCGCATGGTATTCATCAGCGCCGCCCTCGCTCAATCAGCGGCGCTGGGCGTGACGTTGAGCTTTATCACCATCGGCTTTTTTGGGCTGACCGGAGTCGCCCTCGACCTGTTGCCGCCGGTCTTTGCCATCTTATTGACCTTTTTGGTGGTCGCCGGCTTGCTCGCCGCCGATACGCGGCCGACGATCAGCCGCGACGCCGTATTGGGGATCGCCTTTATCGTCCCCATGGCGTTGATCTTGTTGCTATTGCCCCTATTTCCCCAGGAGCTTCACCAGGTCGACGCCGTCATCAGCGGTACGGCGGTGATGGTAGAGCCCGTCGATATGTACGCCATCGCAGTGGCCACCTTGTTTTTGGTGGGCATCCAGATCTATGGGTTCCGAAGCTTTGTCTTCGCAAGTCTCGATCCCGTGGTCGCCAAAACCCAAGGGGTGCCGGTTCGGCTGTTGGACGCCCTATTATTCGGCTCCATCGCCTTGATGACCGGTCTGACCGCCCGGGCTCTGGGCCCCATCCCGACCTTCGGATTGACCGTATTGCCCGCCATCGGTGCATTGGGCCTTCGCGTGGGCCTGAAGCGAGTCTTCGTCATTGCCGCCATCACCGGCGGCCTGTCGGGATTTTTGGGCTACTATTTTGCCTACCTCGCCGATTGGCCCGTCGGCGCCACCCAGACCCTCACGGCCGCCGCCTTTGCCCTGTTGCTGCGAGGGATCGGTCTGTTGCACCGACGGCCATGAACGGGGACTCCACCCCCACCCGGTTTTCATTTCCCTTGGAGTCGTGATAAATCCTGTGAAGGGGTCAATATACCGACTAAGCCGCCAATCTACCGTTGG
>SKPJ01000250.1 GCA_007119595.1 Myxococcales bacterium | reverse complement strand
GCTTTGCGGTGACTCGCCTTTCGTCCCAGCGAGCGTCCTTTCTTTTTGTGTCGCATCGTTGCTTCCTCTCTCAGATGGCAGCGCCGATCAGCATTGGCACATCGACCGAATCAACTTCCCTCGGCCTTCTTCTTTTCCAACTCTTTCGGCGGCCAATTTTCCAATTTCGTTCCCAACTCCAAATCCATCTGGGCCAGGATATCCTTGATTTCTTTAAGCGACTTTCGGCCAAAATTCTTGGTCTTCAACAATTCGGCGTCGGTCTTCTGGACCAGATCTCCGACGAATTGAATCCCCGCTGTCTGCAGGCAATTAAAGCTTCGCACCGACAATTCGAGATCTTCGATCGGCTTGAGCATATTCTCATTGAACTCCGGCACCTCTTCTTCTTCCTCTGGCGGAGGCTCGATCGATTCGTCGAAGTTGATGAAGATCGTCATCTGTTCTTTGAGAATCTTCGAGGCATAAGCCACCGCATCTTCCGGCAACACGCTACCGTCGGTCCAGACCTCCAATTCCAGCTTGTCGTAGTCGGTGTGCTGACCGACCCGGGCATGGCTGACCTGATAATTGACCTTACGGACGGGGCTGAAGAGACTGTCGATGGGAATGACGCCGATGGCATCATCGTCGGATTTATTATCTTCCGCTGCCACGTATCCGCGCCCGGAATCGACGGTCAATTCCATCTGCAATTTGCCATCCTCGCCCACGGTGGCAATCGTGTGGTCCGGGTTCAATACTTCCACATTGGCCCCGGTCTCGATATCGGCCCCTGTGACCGTGGCCGGCCCCTCGACGTCAATCGTCAACTTCCGGGCCTCGTCACCGTGTAGTTTCAGGCGCAATTCCTTGAGATTGAGAACGATGTCGGTGACATCTTCCTTGATCTCGGGAAGGCTGGTGAATTCGTGGAGAGCTCCCTCGATTTTGACCTTGGTCACCGCAGCTCCGACGATACTGCTCAACAGGATGCGTCGCAGCGCATTGCCGATGGTGATCCCGAAGCCCCGTTCGAACGGTTCGCACACAAATTCGGCGTACGTCTCGCTCTTGGAACGTTCATCGATCTCCACCTCGCGAGGCCTAATCAGATCGCGCCAGTTTCGATACATGTTCAATGCCTCCACACAACAGTTACAAAAACCATCAGACGAGCCTTCCGTATTGAGCCCGCCCGGTCGTCCCCGGCGCAAGTCGCCGAGCTCCGAACCCTCGTATCAAACTCGACGCCGCTTCGGCGGCCGGCACCCGTTATGGGGCAGCGGTGTCACGTCGCGAATCACCGTGATCGTCAGGCCCGCTGACTGCAACGAGCGAAGAGCCGATTCGCGACCCGGTCCCGGACCGTTTAATTCGACTTCCACCGACTTCAGTCCATACTCCTGCGCCTTTCGCGCAGCGTCCTCGGCTGCGATCCCCGCCGCATAGGGAGTTGACTTTCGTGACCCCTTGAAGTTTCGAGCGCCTGCGCTCGACCAGGACAGGGCGTTGCCCGACGTATCGGTGATCGTCACGATCGTATTATTGAACGTAGCATGCACATGAGCCAAGCCAGACTTGACCTTGCGCCGCGAACCGCGCTTCGTTTTCTTTCCTTTCGCCATATATGCTTCTCCATGTCCCCATCACCGATACTCGCCCCGATGCGCTCGCACGAGGGGTCCTGAGATGGGAGATATAATCGAACTTCGTTTTGTATCGCTTATCGCTTCTTACGCACCATGGCGCGTCGCGGCCCTCGGCGGGTCCGGGCGTTGGTGCGCGTACGCTGACCACGCACCGGCAACCCTCGCCGATGGCGCAACCCGCGATAACAGCCCAGGTCCTTGAGACGCTTGATATTCATCTGCACTTCGCGGCGCAGATCACCCTCGACCTTATAATCTCGATCGATCACATCGCGAATGCGACGGATCTCTCCTTCGGTCAATTGATGAGAACGAGTCGCCCCGTCGAGCTCTGCCTTTTCCACAATCTCGTCGGCGCTGGTTCGACCGATTCCATAGATATAGGTCAAAGCGATGTCGATGCGCTTGTTGCGCGGCAAATCCACACCTGCAATACGTGCCACAGTCTAACTCCTATCAGTCATCGACATGACCGGCGCCCGAGTTCGCGTTTTGAACGCGAGGGCCGTCGCCATGTCCTTTAGCCTTGCCGCTGTTTGTGACGCGGGTTCTCACAGATGACCCGGACCACACCCTTGCGGCGAATGATTTTACATTTGTCACAAATTTTCTTTACCGAAGGACGAACCTTCATCGTCGACTCCTCTGGCGAACCAGATCCACCGTCGGTCTCCCGATATTCGAGGGGCCGCGCGCGAACCACCGCCTATCATTTTTCTCGATATACGATACGGCCCCGCGTCAAATCATACGGTGACAACTCGACGGTCACCGTATCTCCTGGCAAGATCTTGATAAAATGCATCCGCATTTTCCCCGAAATATGCGCGAGCACCTCGTGTCCGTTTTCCAACTCGACACGAAACATCGCGTTCGGCAGCGGCTCTACGACCTTGCCCTGCACCTCGATGGCTTCTTCTTTCGCCATAAATTGCTTTCCTCTTCGTGAATTTCGATCCCTTTCATTCGCGATTTCGCTGGAGCTTGATCTATCCCAACACCAGCGCTCGGCGACGAGGGGGCGTTACATACACACTCGAATCGGCGAAGTCAAGACAGGGGATGGCCCCTGAGGATCGCCGCTCTTGAAGCAGGCTCGACGAGAGCATATTCACGCCCACTGATATTCCAATCGAAACGCATAAACCGGCAATCGAAACAGCCGACGGCCATCGTTGTTGAATCATCCTCTCGATGCGAGAAACTTCCCACCTATTGCGCACCAATCCGGCCTATGATTGCCTCCGTGACCTCGTCGGGACCACTCGCTCCATCAATATTTTCGAGTACCCCGCGCTGCTCGTAAAATGCGATCAGCGGTGCGGTCTTTTTATGATAACTCGTCAAGCGCTGTCGGATCGCCTCCGGGCGATCGTCGTCGCGTTTGATCAATCCCTGATGCCCACAGACATCGCAGACATCGTCCGTGGACGGGGGTTTTGCGTCCTCGTGATATACGGCGCCTTTTTTTTTACTGATACGGCGACCACCGAGACGGCGAACGACCTCGTCGTCACTGACGT
>SKPJ01000564.1 GCA_007119595.1 Myxococcales bacterium | reverse complement strand
GGGCGAAACCTGACAAGGAGCACGACCGCAGCTGTGGCAGCGCCACCGCCAGGGAGTCGCGACACCGTCAGATTCGGTCTGCTGCTTCGCAACCGAGAACCGACGGGGGTGAATCACACCCCAAAAGCGACTCATAATTTCCGTTTCATCTCGCCTCTGATACGGTTAATTGCTGGAAACGATGTGTTTTTACGGTGAGTCTTCGCAACAGCCGTAGCTTGGGACCGACGAGATGGCAGACCAGATACAGTGCCCGGGGTGTGCGGCGCGTTTTCGCCTACACCTGCGTCCCGGCGCCCCTTTGAGAGCCGATCTGAGCTGCCCCCGATGTGGATCGAATATCCGCCTTCGGCGCCGCAAAGCGCCATCTACACACCAGGCTGTTATCAGGGCTAAAACGGCGGCGAGAACGACTCCCGATGAGGCCGATAAAGGCGTCCATAGTCGTTGGCACACCGTCGACCACAGTGCGATCTTCGGCCGTCCTCCACCGGCCCCGCCGATGGCCCCTGAAACTCCGGCCTCACCGGGCACAGAAAAGAGCTCGGTGAACGAACCGTCGGTGCCGAACAACGATGAAGAGGATAGCCGCCCCCTGGCAAATGCGCTCTTGCAGAAAATAAAGGAACAGCGCGCCAAATCTTCGTCACCTACAGCAGTGCTAGAGTCTTCGACTTCCGAGTTCGATGATGAAGTCGCCGACCCATGGATCGACGACCAACTCATCGAAGAAACGGCGAGCGCTGCGGCCGACAAGTTGTTGGTCATCGATGAAAGGCCGATCTCCTTTGAGCGCCTTCGCGGTCCGGCTCTCGAAGAAGATTCGATCGCCGCTTTGTCACCGCCAGCCGGTCCCTCGCTGGCCCCCAACCCACCAGACGATGACGACCCCATTGGTCCGCAAAGTGAGGACCACGAAGTAAGCGAAGACACCGCCTCCCCTCCCGACGTCCCACCGCTGCCAGAGACATTCCAAGCGCCACTGACCATCGATGTGCCCGAAGATGTGCCCGAAGCAGATAGCCATCCTCCGTTGTCCGAGGAACTTCTGGACTCGGAGGCCGCCTATCGCCTCCGGGTCGGTGATCGGGTCTACGGCGATATAGGATTTGATGGACTGATCTCGCTTTTTCGCCGTGGGATCTGGGTCATCGCAGATGATATCGCTGTCGGTGATGGTCCCTGGATGCCCATCGAATCTCATCCAATCTTCGAGCGGGTCCGCCACGCCGTCGCCGACGGTATGAGCAATCTGCTCATCAAACACGCACGGCTGATCGACGAACAGCCCCTCGACGACCCGAAGCCCCAACCACAACCGGAAGCACCGGCACCGGAACACGTCGGGCGAAAAAAAATGGCGCCGTCCCCCGCGTCGGCCTGCGACGACGCCGAAGCGAGCACCGGGGAACAGACACAATCCACCAAGGCATCCGTAGAAAACACCGATATTTCTACATCCAATCAGTCGACCAATCAGGCACTCCCCTGGGCCGTCGCTGTACTCATGGCCGCCGGAGTCGGGGTAATTGCAACCAGTGCTTTTTTTCTCCTCGAACCCTTTGCCGACTCCGATGGACAACAACCGTCGCCGGCCATTGCTCCGAATACTGTCCCCGTCGACGACGAGACCGATGACCGAGTGCAACGAGAGCAGATGCGCGAGCATCGAGCCCGCATCACCAACGCAACACTGGCCGCCACCGACCACATCAACGACGCTCTCTCCATCGACGCTGCGGCCCTCGCTGAACGGGCCATCCACCGCGGTGAATACGAGCGAGCCCGAAATATCGCGATCCGTCAATTTCCCGATGCTGGCGACCGCGACGCACTGCGAACACTTTTTCTACGCGCCGTTTCCAATGACCCCGAGCTTCGCCATACGGTCCGCACTCTCACTCCCGACCAGGACTTCGATACCCTTCGCGCCCTCGGCGGCGGCGGTTCGGTCACCCTTCGGTTCACCGAAGACGGCGTAAGTCGCTACGCATACAAGGTCGCTCGCGACGAATGGGAGACCGGCTGGCGCGTGGAAGTCGCGGCATATCAGTTGTGCAAACTCTTGTCCTGTGATCTGTACGTGCCGTACAACGAGCCGGCCCGTATCAGTCGCGACGATTTCGACGAACTCTACGGCCGGCTCGACACTCCGCGTCAGCGATCCTATGCGGCCCAGCGCTTCGACGAGCTTGTCTGGCACGAAGAACAGGGACCGGACGGCGTCGAGCGAGAGTATGTGTACGGTACACTCAAGGAGTGGATCCCCGAGTATACGCAGTGGCCCATCGAATACACCGAAACCTGGGAGCCCTGGCTCGATATCAGTCACGACGAAGACATCCTGGACGAGGAGTTCGAAGACTACCTAAAGCGGCTCCAGGAATACCACTCGACGGCCCCGGCCGGACTGCGAACCCAAATGGAGGGACACTCCACCCGTGATGTCGCCAGGCAGCTATCCAATCTACACGTCTTCGACTATTTGATGAGCAATTTCGACCGCTACAGCGGCATCGAGGATTATTACGGCGTCAACAGTCACTTCGCCAACGGACGCTTCGTCCCCCTCGACAACAGCACGGGATTCGCACTGGTTGAATATCCCGTGGTCCACCGGCGCCTGATGCGCGTTCAGCGTTTCAGCCGTTCACTCATCGACGCCATTCGAATGCTCCGTCCCTACGCCATCGAACCGGCTCTATTTCCCAATCCCTCGGACCGCGACCGAACGCGCCTCGATTTGTTCTGGCAACAGCGAGACAACTTGTTGGACTACGTCGACGCCCTCGTCGAAGAACATGGAGAAGGATCGGTCTACGCCTTTGAATAAAGAGCTGGAGATTTGACTGTATCGCACCACCCATGCTCTGGCCGTTGAAGACTCCCCCTCATTCTTCTATTTGAGGCGCCTGAACCACGGCGCGAACGACGATTTACGTGGTGCCTTCGTTGGAGCTTGAGGGGATTGCAGTATCTCGCAATCGAACCCACGCAACAGTTGGTTCAACTTTCTCATGCAAAGAATGAATAAATAGGGCTAATTGATATTGAAACTAATTATCAATTTCTCCTTGACGGTTTCGAGGCAGATATTATCAATGGTGGGTGTAGTGTTTTCGAGCTGTAGCCTTCCGCTGCATCACTTCCCTGGAGTTCGAATATGTATTCGCGCCTGACGAGGGGTCCAATCCTGGTGTTGCTGATGGGATTCATCGCCCTCAGCGCCTGTGATCGATCCGATGATACCGATGCCCAAACAACCGATGATGGCACCGATAATGAGGTGGCCGCCGAAGAAATTGACAGCCTGATCTTCGCCTTCCAGCCCCAGGAAAACCCGGACGGTCTGCAGCTCGACACGGAGCGATTCGGGGAATTCATCAGTGAACAAACGGGCTTTGAGGTCGAGATCTTTTTACCCACCAATTACTCCGCTGTCGTGGAAGCTCTGCGCTCCGACAACGCCGACGTCGCCTATTTCAGCGGTCTGCCCTATCTGATGGCACACAAAATGGCCGGCGCCGAGTTGTTGGTGGTCGAGGAACGCGACGGCAATCTCTACTATTACTCGCAGTGGTATGCGTTGGAAGACAGCAACATCGACGACCTCTCCGATCTGGAGGATCGCTCCATCGCATTTACCTCTCCCTCCTCGACATCAGGCTATCTCTTCCCGGTCGCCGAAGTCATCGATCAGGGATTTTTGGAAAAAGGTGGTCAACCGGAATCGTTTTTCGGCGATATCGTCTTTGCAGGAGGATATCAGCAGGCGCTTTTGTCGTTGGTCAACGGGCGTGTCGACGCTGCCGCCGCCTCCGACTACGCCCTGCAGCAATATCTCTCCGACGAAGAGCGCGCTCAGATCAAGGTCATCTCCGAGCAAGGACCGGTCCCCACCCATGGTCTCGCCATTCGTGGAGATCTTCCAGTGGATGTAAAAGATGCGGTTCGCGACGCCTTATTGAAACTCAACGATGACGAGCACACCGAGTTGTTGCGCAGTGTCTACGGCGCCGAGCGACTGGTCATTCAAGACCATGACGAACATATCAAAGCGCTGGAGCACGCCTACGAAGTCGTCGACTTTGACGAGAGCATTTAAATACTTTGGTCCTGCAGGCCCCCCACAGTGAATCAAGTCATCGAAGTACATAATTTGCACGTCCAATATGGTCAGGGAGAGGACTCTGTCGCCGCTCTGCAAGGCCTTAATTTTTCGATATCTGCCGGTGAGCGGGTGGCCATCATCGGGCGGAGTGGTAGCGGCAAATCGAGCCTTCTGCGCGTATTGAGCGGCCTGGTTTCACCCGATCGCGGTCATGTGCGGGTCGGCGACCACCTCATCGGCCCCGACGACAGACCGGATCGGGCGATTTACGGCGACGTGGGGCTGGTCTTTCAAAACTACGGTCTCGTTCCTCAACTGACGGCGATGCAAAACGTGATGTGCGGTGGTTTTCACAGCCGTCACGGCTTGGCGTCACTGGCCAGTTTTTCCCCTTCTACCCACCGCCGGGCGCGGCGCCTATTGATGGAATTCGGCCTCAGCGATCGCCTTCACACCCGGGCATCACTGCTCAGTGGCGGCGAGCAACAGCGGGTGGCGATCGCCCGCTTATTATTACAGCATCCGACGGTGATGCTGCTCGATGAACCCGTGGCCAGCCTCGATGTGCACTGGGCCAAAAAGGCGGTGGAATTGATGTCCCAGGCCGGTGGGGGTTCTTCGACACTGGTCATGGTCCTGCACGATCTGAGGATGGCACGCCAATTCGCCGACCGGGTTATCTATTTACACAACGGTCGAATCATCTTCGACGGCGAACCCGATGAGGCCTGCTGCCAACTCGAAACCCAACCCAACGTGGTGGCACCGTCCTCCGCGGACGGCACAGTCGACGAGACACCCTCCGCTCCGACCGTCGCGCCACCGGCAGTGGTGGCCGCCGAATGCCCCCAGGGGCGTAGCTGCTCGGTTCCCCAGGCCACAAGCGAACCCGACGTCGCTCCTTCGCCGAACCCCGTCGCCGACAACGTCGGCGGTCTGTGGGGCAAGACATCCTTTTACGTCGCCGTCGCATTGCTCGCCGTCGCGCTGTATGTGTGGGCAGCCCTGGGAGTGGAGTTCTCGCTGACACGTATTTTTTCCAACTGGGAGCACGCCGTCGACTTCGGCGACCGCATGTTCCCCCCCGATTTCAGTGTCACCTCGACCATCGCCGCAAGCCTGATAGAGACCATTCAAATGGCGCTTATCGGCACTACATTGGCCGCCATATTGTCGCTTCCATTGGCGGTCTTGGCGGCGCGCAATATCTCTGCTCGCCCCCTCCAAGCCGGCGCTCGCCTGATCTTAAACGGGCTGCGCACCGTCCCCAGTATCATCTGGGGACTATTCTTCGTGGCCATCGTCGGACTCGGCCCCTTTCCGGGGATTTTGGCGCTTACCTTTTACGCGGCCGGCTACCTCGGCAAGTTTTATTATGAAGGGATCGAGTCCATCGATCCCCGTCCACTACGCTCCCTTCAAACCGTGGGAGCCAGCCCACTACAGCGCTTTCGATGGGGGGTCTTCCCCCAGGTGCTCCCGCTGATGTTGGGCTACACTCTGTACATGTTCGAATACAATATTCGCGCCGCCAGCATCCTGGGTATCGTCGGCGCCGGTGGGATCGGATTTTATCTCTATACCTACATCAATAATTTCCAATACAATCGCGCCGCCACCGCCTTATTGCTCCTATTGGTAGTGGTCACGATCATCGACACCCTCAGCTCTCGTCTGCGGGCGCGCCTGATGGACTGAGAAGGATCTATCGACTCCCTCTCCCACTTCCTCATCCGATCGATTATTGGGGGTCGAAGGAATAAGTCCACACCGCCGAAAGCTTTCCCCACGACGGTTTTTTTCGAATCCCGCATTGACGTTCACCCACGAGGTCCCAGATGCACTCAAAGTGGGTACTTTTATTCATGGGCGACGTCCAGCTACGACGACTCTACGTACGGCTGTTGCGTCGCCGGGGACACCGCGTTCACACCACTTCAGACTTCGACGAGGCCCGGCGCCTGATTCGCAGTGGCGAGTTGGACCTGGCGATTTTGGACGAGGACCTCAGCGACGACGGCGATTCATCGATCTTCGCCGCTCTGAGGGCAGATAAGCCACAGCTACCCCTGGTACTGTTGCGAACGCCGTTATCCAGTGATGCCGCAGAGGATGTCGTACTTCGCCCCGACCCTCCGAAGGGAATCGATCTCACTCTTCAAAAACCGATCTCACCGATGGAGTTCGGGATCCAGCTCGATTATCTGCTGGGCTCATCCTCGGAATCGAGTCCCACACTCGAAGAGGATTCGGAGGTGGAGAGAGAATACGACGCCCTTCGCCAGGAGTTTATCTTTCGGCTCGACGAGGACCTGGGCCAGCTCAACCAGCTCTGGAATCGATTGTGCAATGATGACGAGTCGCCGCAAACCCATGCGGTGCGACTGCGTCGGACGGTTGATCCCATCCGTGCCGCCGCGCGCCAATTCGGATTCATCGATCTCGCTGATGAACTGGCTGAATTGTCTTCACAACTGGAGCCATTTCTACGACCGGAAGCGATGGTTTCTAAAGAGATGATCGAGCGCACAGGTGCGCTACTCCAATCCCTCCACCAGACCTGCCAATCACTTCAATGCCGCCGTCTCGCCGGCAGCCCGGGAGCGGAAAACCGCAGCCAAACACACATATTGCTCGTCATCGATCCAGACCCCGATTTTCTTCACCAGGCAGAAGCATTTTGTGAGCGATTTATGCTTCGCATCCGCACCGCCCGCGATATCGAAGAGGCCCTTCGCCGCGTGTGCACTCCGCTGTTGACCGGCGTGTTGCTGTCAATCTCTACCACGTCGAATGCCACGGCTCTCAATCAGGGGATCAACGAGCTGCGAAATCGCTCTCCGCTTAGTCCGCTACCCATCGCATTGGTCGGCGAACGCGGAGAGGATTTCGATCAAATCCGAAGTCTGTGGGCCGGAACATCGGTCCTGGTTTCCAAACCGTTGACTACGTCGTCGTTCGCACGGGTAATTCGTCGGCTCACCACGGTGCGGCGCGCACAGAAATCGTCGATTCTGATCATTGATTCCAACGAAGAGTTTGCCGAATTCGTGGCCACTCATCTCGAGTCGCGCCACACCGCCGTACACTACAATGCCTCGCCGACATCATTATTCGAGAGCCTGGAGAGACACCGCCCGGACCTATTGGTATTGGACGCTCATCTGCCGGGGGTGTCCTCCTTCGATATCTGTCGGGCTCTACGCGCTATTCCAAGGTGGCGGGCAATCCCCATTATTTTGGTGTCCGACCAAAGCGAACCCAAAATACGAATCGCCGCCTACGAAGCCGGAGCCGACGATTTTTTCAGCCGCACCATCGAGGCTGATGAGTTGCGTGCCCGAATCAGTGTGCGTCTTGAACGCATCCGACTTCTCCGGGAGCGCGCCGATCGCGACGCGCTGACCGGATTACTGACCCGGCGTGCCTTTCTGGAACAATTGGCGGCGCGCCTCAGTGAAGCCACGCGCCACCAGCGACACCTGACCTTTGCCATGCTCGATATCGACCATTTCAAGAAGGTCAACGACCGCTACGGCCATCCCGCCGGAGATCGCGTGCTGGCGCGGCTGGGAAAACAGCTCCGTGACTGCTTTCGCATCGAAGATCTTCGATGCCGATGGGGAGGTGAAGAATTTGTGGTGGTCCTGATCGACGAGGATATACAGACCGCTAATCAAGCCCTGCAACGAGTCCGCGAGCAGTTCTCGACGATCTCATTTAAGGGACCGGATGAACAGAAATTCCAGGTCACTTTTAGCGCCGGAATCGCCGAGTTCCCACGGGACGGCCACGATGCGGAGACGCTGCTCGGCACCGCCGACGCTCGCCTGCTGCGCGCCAAAGAATCAGGCCGAAACCGAATCGTCATCGGCCATCGGTAGAAATCCGTAGCCCCAACTCTTCGCGGGCCAGGCTGCAATCGAGCCATTGTCCGGACTCCACCAAATAGGCCTCCCGCGGTCGCTCGTCGTTCCGTCCTCGCCTGGGCCATCCATCAAAGAGTTGCTCCGCCGTCGTATTCTCACCGCCCAGCAAATATCGAGCACCGGAGCGTCCTTTGGAGAGAGCTTCGGCGTGGATTCTGGCGGCCTCGCGAACATCGATCACATTCAGAGGCTGCGCATCATCGACGTCGAGGCGCGCATAAGCCGTCAGGTCAACCCCGGGACCGACCAGTAATGACGGATTCAACATGACCACCCAAAACCCATCGGCCACATAGCGATAACACTCCAACTCCACGGCGTACTTCGCCTCGGTAAAGGGGTCGTCACTACTGCCCGGAAGATAAAAATGGTTCTCATTGAGACGGGTCCCCGGAGCTCCCCTTCCGATTGTGGAAGCCGAGCTGGTCAATACCATCTGCTCCACATCGTACTCCCGACAGGCGGCGAGGACTCGACGCACCGCCTCCACACTCTTCCGCAGGATATCGCGTCGCTCCGGACCCGGTTTGGGCGCCGCACAGTAGATGACAGCGTTGACTCCAGCCACTGCCTGCGCAAGTGAGTTCGGATCGAAAATATCGCCTACCACGATATCAACCTCTGGAAAGTCAAGCCCCTCTTCGGGAGCATCCCACTGTCGCATTGCACGCACGGGCCACTGCCTGCCTGCTAGCTCCCGCACAACATGACGCCCCAACAATCCAGTGGCGCCGATCACGAGATAGCGGCGATCACCGGGACTGACCTTCGTATCGAAGCTCTTCATCGTAGTTGTCACATCGTTCCTTTTGGTTCACCGCGTCGATCTCTTGTCATTGCATTATCTACCGACTCTCAAACTCCAACCCCACGAGCAGCATCGTGTGATACGTCGCCGGATGGAGGTTGGCTGCCGCTAGCTTGGTGACAGTCCAACCCATCGCACGAAGCTCGCCTACGTCTTTGGCCGCCGCCTCCGGGGAGGGCCCGAGATACACCAACCGCTCGATACCCAGAAGCTTCAAAAAGGCTAGCGGCCGGTGTCCCAGCGGCTCACGCATCGGGTTGATGGTGGCCACCGTAAACGACCGGTCATTCATCGCCAGCGTGCGAAGCGATTTTTCCCAGCCACCGAGGACAAATTCGACATTGGCTCGACCGTTTCCAACGGCATTGATCTCGGCAGCTTCGATGGAGGCCGGGTTGGCGTCGACGCCGACGACTTTGTCAACTCGTTCCGAGGTCATCAAGGCGATCGTCCCCGTTCCACATCCGATATCCAACAGGCGATCTTGCTCGTCCAACTCCAACCACTGCATCATCCGCCCATAGACTTGCTCTGCCGGATCAAGGGTAGCGTGAAACCAGTCCTGGACTCCGATCTCCATATTCCACTTATCAATCGGGACTCGAATGCGACGCGGTTCTTTGACGTAGTGGCGAAAATCACCACTACCCACGGATACACCCACCTGATCCGGAACTCTGGTCGCCAACTCTTCCAACCAATCCCCGATGGCTTCCGATGTGACTTGTTCGTCAAACGCTTCCTTGCGATCCGTGGGCGTCAATTCCACATCGATCAGCCCCACACCATGGGTGGGACAAACCACCTTGATGCCGACCAATCCCAGCGGTGGAGCGATATCTTGTGACTCACCATCTCCCTGCTTCACCATCTCCTCGTCGAGAGGCAATACCACGCACTCTTCGAGACTCTTCGATACAGTACGCACTAATCTCTGCAGCGGAAGGGTCAGTGCAGGACATCGATCCATCGGGATAAACGCCTCACGCACCGGGGTGCGAAGTCCAAGATAAAACTCATCACCCTGGCGTTCAAAACTCAGGCGAGAGCGGATTCGAAAGGCATCCCCGCGGGCTACTGGCTGGGGCGTGACGACCTCGATCTCCGGCTGTTCGGACTCCTTTAGATCGGCAAAGCGCTCCATGACCTCACGCACCGTGCGCACCTTGAAGCGAAGCTCCCCGGCCACCGTCAAATGGCGAAGATGACAGCCTCTGCAGAGGGCATCATACTCACACAACGGATCGCGACGCTGCTCCGATTCTTGCAATACCTCCACCACGTCGGCGAACAGCCTTCGGGCACCCTCGCGCTGGCCGGATTGGACCTGCACCCGCACGCGCTCTCCCGGCAGAGCACCGGGGACGGACAACCATCCGTCTTCCAGCCGCACGAAGCCCTCGCCCGTAAAGCCAAAGTCGTCGATCACCACATCGACCTGTGTTTTCGACAATACCTCCGCTCGACTCCACACAATCTTTGCCTCGTTTCATTGACTTATCGCTCATGGCTCCTCGCCCATACCACACCATCACAACTCGAACAGCCCCCGACAAACTCCCTCGATTAAACGTGTCAATGCATCAAGTTTCTTGTCCGCTTGCGTTACCCTTGTTAAGGTGCAGCCGAAGGGTTCTACCTCCTATCATCAACGCGGAACATCCATGTCTCTAATCCAAAAATTCTCGTGCGGTGACGTCATTGAAAATCGGTACCACCTGGACGTCCAAATTCACGAGGGCCGATGGGGTGATATCTACCGCGCTACCGATCAGATCGAGGATCGACCGGTTGCAATTCGATTCTTTCCCACCGCCGACGATGGCCCCGCCGATTTCGATCGCTTCGCGGCGCACGCCCGCGAGCTCTCCGGTCTGACGACCCCGGTGATCGCCACTCCTATCGACCACGGACTGTGGGAGGACATCCCCTATCTCGTATTTCGATGGGCACAGGGGCAAAACCTCGAAGATCGCCTCGCCGAACGGGGTCCGCTCCAATTGGAGCACACCCTAAATATCGTAGAAAAAGTACTCTCCGGGCTCGATCGGGCCCATAAATCTCGATTGACCCACGGGCTGCTCCGGCCGGTGAAGATCAAGGTCGACGACGTGGAGAGTTCCCGTCCCTTCGTCAAGGTCGTCGACTTTCAGATCTGGCGCTTCTTCGAATGGGCCACCGGAAAAGCCCCCTTTGATCAGAGCAATCTGTCACGCCGAATCGTTCGCTACACGGCCCCGGAGGTATTGGACGAACAGCGGGTCAAACCGATGACCGACGTCTATGCCACCGGCCTGATCACCATCGAATTGCTCACCGGAGAACCGGCCTTCGACGACAACCATCGCGTCGCTCTCATCGCTCAGCAGATGAGCGATGAAATCGCCGAGTTGACCTATGATGTCGACGCCGGTGAGACCTTCCGTGAATTCCTCGGCGAATTGGTCGCCAAAGATCAACAGGATCGATTTTCCACCGCCGGGAGCGCTCTCAAGGTCCTCAAGAGTGGTAAAAAGACCTTCCTCTCTGAGCCGCCCGCCTCGGAACCAGAGCCAGAACCAGAACCGGAGCCAGAACCCGAGCCAGAACCGAGCCAGGAAGAGGCGAAGTCGGATGCTGACGACTCGGAATCGGACGACGGGCTACCGGCCATCGAGCAATCGTCGGGCTTGGCGGAATCCTCCGGGGTGCTCAAGAAGCCGAAGAAAAAGAAGAAGAAAAAACCGGGGCCCGACAAAAACAAGTCGCAATCCGATATCGACCCCGACGAGGAACTCTTTGGACGCGACCCAGCCGAGGTACGCTCCCTGTCCGATGGGGAGTCCTT
>SKPJ01000069.1 GCA_007119595.1 Myxococcales bacterium | reverse complement strand
GGGCGAAACCTGACAAGGAGCACGACCGCAGCTGTGGCAGCGCCACCGCAAGGGAGTCGCGACACCGTCAGATTCGGTCTGCTGCTTCGCAACCGAGAACCGACGGGGGTGAATCACACCCCATCGGAGAGGGGAATCGGAGGTCCCGCGCTGCTCGTACCCAAGATGCGTGTTCGTGGCGATCGACGCGAAGACGATGGTTCGTTTGAGTGTGGATGTGTCTACGTTTGATGAAGTCCGGCTGTCGCATCGATGGGAGAGGCTACACCTGCGGTGGTATGTCGGACATCGATGAAAAGCGACACAACGCTTGTGGGGGATGATCATGGAGAGATTGCACGATCCGGGGCCGGCGCGGCGATTTGCCGAGGCGCCGGGGCTGCGCTGCGAGAAGCTATATCGTCAGATGCGGTTGATTCGCCGCTTTGAGGAGCGCTTGTTGCGGCAATTCGAGGAGGGCGATGTATCGGGAACTACCCACGCCTGCATCGGGCAGGAGGCCGACGCCGCAGGGGTCATCAATCACCTCCAAAAAGGTGATATCGTCTTTAGCAACCATCGGTGTCACGGACATTTTCTGGCGTTTTCCGATCGGCCCGAGCTGTTGGCCGCCGAAGTGCTGGGACGGGCGACGGGACTGGTGGGCGGTCGCGGAGGAAGTCAGCATATTTGCTGGGAAAACTTTTACTCCAACGGAATTCAGGGAGGGATCGTGCCGGTCAGTGTGGGCATGGCGCTTGCCGAAAAGTCGACGGGACGCGATTCGATAACCACCGTGTTTTTGGGCGATGGAACCTTTGGAGAAGGGGTGATTTACGAGGCGTTTAACATGGCGTCTCTGTGGTCGGCGCCGGTGTTATTTGTGGTGGAGAACAATCAGTGGGCGCAGTCGACGCCGGTGGAAAAGGAGCTGGCCGGTGACATGGTCGCCCGTGCCCAATCCTTCGACATCGAGGCCGGGTCCATCACCTCCACGGACGCCGAAGAGTTGTACGACCATTTTCAGCCGTTGGTCCACAAGGTGCGAAATACCGGGCGGCCTCATCTGGAGGTCATCGAGACCTATCGGCTCTGCCATCACTCCAAAAGTGATGACAAGCGCCCACGCCAACAGGTGGAGGCGCGAAAAAAAGACGATCCGTTGCCCAAGCTTCGCAAAAGGCTCGACGAAGACGCGGCAAAATCCATTGAAAAAGAGGTAAAAAAGCGGGTGGAACAGGCCTTTTTATGGGCGCTGGAGCAACCGTTTGCGGGGGACGAAGAGCTGGTCGATCCCCTGGTGGATGCATCGCCGTAGGCAATGACAGATCGGGCATTGAAGGACAGAGAATAAAATAGGGGGAGCAGACGATGGCGACGACGGTACTGAAATCGCTGAATACGGCACTGCACGAGATGATGGCAGAGGATGAACGAGTGCTCGTCATGGGCGAGGATATACTCGATCCCTACGGGGGAGCGTTCAAGGTGACCCGGGGGCTTTCGACGGAGTATCCGAAACGGGTGTGGACCACTCCCATTTCGGAGGCTGGCTTTGTGGGCGTGGCCTCCGGGATGGCGATGCGGGGACTGCGCCCGGTGGTGGAGATCATGTTCGGCGATTTTCTGCTGCTCGCCGCCGACCAACTGGTCAATCACGCCGCCAAATTTCGGTGGATGTACGGCGACAAAGTCGATGTTCCCCTGGTGGTACGGGCGCCGATGGGTGGTCGACGGGGCTATGGTCCGACCCATAGTCAGAGTCTGGAAAAACACTTTCTCGGCGTTCCGGGACTGGCGGTGGTGGCGATTCATCCCCTGGTGGACGTCGGGAAACTGTTGCGTACGGCCGTGCTCGACGATCGACGGCCACTGCTATTTATCGAAAACAAAAAAATGTACGCCCGCTCTCTTCGGCAGCCGCTCAACGGGCGAATGGGGGCGATGGAGGTATATAGCGACGGAGCGGTCTATCCGACGGCGACGCTGGCCTTTGGGGGGTTGGTGGGCGGTGATGTGACGATCGTGGCCTACGGGGGCATGGTGGAGGTGGCGCTGGAGGCCGCCGAGCGGCTGTTGATCGAGGACGAGATCTACGCCGAGGTGGTGGCGCCGACTCAATTGCAGCCATTGCAGATGGGACCGATCACGCAATCGGTGGAGCGCACCGGTCGGCTGGTGGTATGCGAGGAGGCCAGCGCGTCGGCCGGCTTTGGCGCCGAGATCTGTGCAGCGCTCGGCGAGTCGGCCTTCAACGCGCTCGAGGCGGCGCCGGCGCGGGTGGCCGCCCAACCGGTGCCGATCGCCAATGCTCCCTCGCTGGAAAACCAGCTATTGCCCGACGTCGACGATATCGTGGAGGTCGCCAGGACACGCATTGGCTCCATCAAGGGGCCGCGGCGGACGTCATTTGGATAAGATAAACTTTTCGGTAAATGGGGGATTGTCATGGAATTTATTCGAGTGCCACAGCTCAATGCCAACGAGGACGAAGTGCAGGTCGTGGAGGTGGCGGTCTCCGAAGGTCAAAAGGTCAAAAAAGGAGATTTATTGTGCACCCTGGAGTCGACCAAGGCGACGCAGGATCTGGAGGCCCCGGTGGCGGGATATGTGCGCCGACTCGCCGTGGAGCCCGGGGAGCAGATCGCCGTCGGTGAGCTTATCTGTGCATTGACGAAAAGGCCCGACGAGCCAGTAGAGACGATGCAGGAACGCCGGCCCCGCGCATCGTCGAAGGGTGAGGTGCGTACCACGCGGCGAGCCGAGGCGCTCATCGAGGAGTACGACGTCGATATAGATAAGATCAATCACAGCGGCATCATCACCGAGCGCGACGTGCTGCAATTATTGGGTATCTCGCGTGATGATCTACGGGCGCCGACGGACCGGCCCGGAGGGCCGTCGGCGACGATCGACGAAGGTCGAAAAGACGGGATCGTGGTCTACGGAGCCGGAGGTCACGCCCGGGTGGTCATCGACATGATCCGAGAGGGTCGCCGCGATCTGCATCTGGTGGGGTTGATCGACGACGCCGATGATGGACCGCAGCAGGTGCAAGGCGTGCCGGTCGTCGGCGACGCCAACCGGCTCCATGAGTTGCGTGAGCGGGGGGTGACGATGGCCGCTCTCGGAATCGGCGCCGTAACCCACAATGCCCTGCGTGCAGAGTTGTTTGAGCGACTGGTCAGGCTCGGTTTCGAACTTCCCAATATCGTTCACCCAGATGCGACGGTGGAGTCGTCGGTTCGCATGGGACAGGGCAATCAGATCTTTGCCGGGGCCGTCGTAAGCTCCCATGTTCGGCTCGGTGATAATTCTATCATCAACAGCAATAGCGTCGTTTCCCATGACTGTACCATTGGCGATCACGTCCACGTGACGCCCGGTGCGCTTTTAGCCGGCGGTGTTTCGGTGGGGGCTCGCACTGTGGTCGGAATGGGGGCCACGGTTTATCTCGGCGTCGAGATTGGCTCTGACGTCGTGGTACCCAACGGAACGGATGTACACGACGATCTTCGCGATCGCTAACGAGGTAATTCACAACATACAAAGGGGGGAATCCAATGTTGAACGATGTACTCAAGCGCCTGATGGACGTAGTAGGAGCCGGTATCGGGTTGGTGGCACTGAGTCCGGTATTGGCAGCCGTGGCGGTAGCGATAAAGGTGACGATGGGAGGTCCGATTTTCTTTCGTCAAAACCGTCCGGGGCGCGATGGAACTCCCTTCGTATTGATCAAATTTCGCACCATGCGCCCACCGGCGATCGGCGAGGAGCCGATCGGAAATGACGAGGGTCGGATTACCCCGGTGGGAAAATTCCTACGCGACTTGAGTCTCGACGAACTTCCCACGCTGATCAACGTATTGCGTGGAGAGATGAGCCTGGTCGGTCCGCGACCGCTGTTGATGCGCTATCTGGAGAGGTACTCCGACGAACAGCTTCGACGTCATGATGTGCGTCCGGGAATTACCGGGTGGGCTCAGATCAATGGCCGAAATGATCTGGAATGGAACGAAAAGCTGTCGCTCGACGTGTGGTACGTCGACCATCAAAGCCTGTGGCTCGACGTCAAGATCTTGGTGTTGACCGTGGCAAAGGTCGTCCTTCGCGAGGGAATTAGTCAACAGGGACACGTGACGATGCCGGAGTTTATGGGCTCCGAAGACGAGGAGGCACAGGCGGCGTGAGGAGAGTAATCAGGAGCCGCCGAGGCTGATCCAGAGGAGGGCGGTGTATTCGTAGACCGCACGCTCGACACGTCGGACGTTGGCCGCCGAGGGCCATAGGTTGCCGATGCGCAGGGAAGTAGTGGTGGTCAAGTGATGGGTGGGAGCGGCGATGGCGTCGATGCCATTTCGCTCAAAGAGTTTGAGTGAGCGAGTCATGTGGGAGGCGCTGGTGACGACGAGGATGGGGTCGTCGGGTTCTGTGAGTTTGTGGACGGCTCTGGCTTCTTCGGCGGTATCCCGCGGGGAGTCGGCGATGAGGATCTCTGATTTCGGCACCCCCATTGCGGTGGCGAGTTCGGCCATCGCTTCGCCAGTAGATCCCGGTTGTCCGACGGCGGCTCCGCTGACGATGAGAACGGAGTCATCGAGGGCCCGGTGAATGCGGATTCCCTCGTTGAGGCGCACGATCGATGCAGGGGTCAGCTCGGAGGTGACCGGGCCATCGACGCGATATCTATAGCCCCCGCCGAGTACGACGACATGGGGCGTGCCCGGAAAGTGTTCGACTTCCGGAGCTTCCGTCAGTGGAGAATGAGGATTTTCCAGCGGTGCGAGCAGCAATTGTCCCGTGGGACCGCAGCAAACCAGCGCGAGAGCGATGGAGGAAAAGACGACAACCCGCTTCGGCCACTGACCGCCGATATTGCGCCAGGCCAAAATTAGTCCCGCGGCGAGCAGGACGAGCAACAACCCCAGCGGCGAGATAAAGAGAGCGACGATCTTCTTGAACCAGAACATGGTCGTTTGGGCCTATCAAAACCCGTGGGTTGATCCGTGAAGCTGTTCCAATCCCGGGGTTCCCGGTGGATTGGGCAATAGCTTCATCTTCGGGTTTTGCTGGAGGGTGTAGTTGAGAGCCCAGTCGTTTCGCAAAAGCAGAAGCGGAAGGTCGTCTCGATCGATGAGAACTTTTAGATAATCGGCGCGGTTGAGGGCGTCCTCATCGATGTCTTCGCCTTCGATCCAGCGGGCGTGCTGAAAGTCGAGTCGTCGAAGGCTGACCTCGACGTTGTATTCGTTTTTGAGCCGAAATTTTAAGACCTCGAATTGCAGGATCCCGACGGCCCCGACCACGACGTCGAGGCTTCCCTTTCCGGGTTGATGAAAGACCTGGATAGTGCCCTCCTCGGAGAGCTGCTGCAATCCCTTCACCAATTGCTTTCTCTTTAGTGCGTCTTGGATCTCGACGACGGCGAAATGTTCCGGACTAAATCGCGGAATCTCCGTTTCCTCGACGGGATCACCGGTGTAGAGGGTGTCGCCGATACGAAATCTGCCCGGATCATAGAGGCCGACGATATCGCCGGCATAGCCCTTGTCGGCCATCTCCCGCTCGGAGGCCATCATCTGCTGGGGATAGGCCAATTTGATCTGGCGATCCGTGCGCTGAAGCTGGGCCTGCATATCCTTTTCGAAGACCCCGGAGGTGATGCGCACAAAGGCGAGGCGATCGCGGTGGGAGGGGTTCATATTGGCCTGGATTTTGAAGATGAAACCCGAAAAATCAGGTCGTGTCGGCTCCACCTTGTGGTCTCGTGCCTGCTTGGGATTGGGCGCCATTTCGACGAAGGCGTCGAGAAAGGGGCGCACGCCGAAGTTGGTGATGGCGGAGCCGAAGAACATGGGGGTCAATTCACCGTCGTGGACCCGCTGAAGGTCAAAGGGGTCGCCGGCGATGTCGAGGAGTTCCACATCTTCCAAAAGCTGTTCATATCGCGTCGTGCCCAGGATCTGTTCGGCCTGAGGGTCGTCGAGGGCCATTACTTTTTCTTCGACGCGGGCTTCGCCGTGGCGGCCGGCGGAGTCAAAGAGAATCAATTCTTCGGCGAGGCGGTCGTAGACGCCCTTGAACTCGTTTCCCATG
Source organism: Myxococcales bacterium (assembly GCA_007119595.1). Classification (GTDB taxonomy): domain Bacteria; phylum Myxococcota_A; class Bradymonadia; order Bradymonadales; family Bradymonadaceae; genus SLJM01. The sequence goes on along the minus strand of SKPJ01000069.1, from coordinate 5,617 downwards.
CCGATGGGCCAGTTAATGGGACAGGAGCGAATGCCCAATACGTCCTCGATCTCCTCCATCAATTCCAGGGGCTTTCGGCCCCATCGATCCATCTTGTTGACAAAGGTGAAGATCGGGATCTTGCGCATGGCGCAGACCTTGAACAATTTGAGGGTCTGGGCCTCCACCCCCTTGGCGACGTCCATAAGCATTACGGCGCTGTCGGCAGCGGCCAGAGTCCGATAGGTGTCCTCACTGAAGTCGGCGTGGCCGGGGGTGTCGAGCAGATTGATGGCGTAATCTTGGTAGGGAAATTGAAGCACCGAGGAGGTCACGGAGATGCCGCGCTGCTTTTCCAACTCCATCCAGTCCGAGACGGCGTGTTTTGCGGCGCGCCGACTCTTGACGCTTCCCGCAAGGTGAATGGCGCCGCCGTAGAGCAATAGCTTTTCGGTAAGTGTCGTCTTTCCGGCGTCGGGGTGGCTGATGATGGCGAAGGTGCGTCGCCGCGAGACCTCGCGCTCGATCGCTTCGGATGTGGAATGATTACTCATGATGGTTCGATGAAATGCGGGAGATGAAGGATTGGAAATGACCGCAGGCGGCGAAAGCATAGAGTGCGGCCCCGGTGCTTACAAGCACGGAGCCCACGTTGGAATTCCCCGCCTTGCTCAATCCTCGGGGAGGCCGAGTTTGGTGAACAATTTGTCGGCGCGGGCGGGGCGAAGAGCGGCGAGGACTGCGCAGAAAAGACCCAAAGAGATGGCGAGAAAAAAGATCTGTCCCGCGCCGTCGATGATGGCCCAGCCCTGAAGCAGTGCATTGAGGATTCCCAACAATGCGCCAAATACAACACCGGCCAACAGTCCGCCGCCGCCGTATTGGAGGCGCTCGATGGGCTCGGCGTCTTCCAGCCACTTCATGGACGGAATCGTAATGGTCCATTTTCCGACGTCGATGGTCTTCTTTGCATCGGTTTTGCGCAGTTTGCCCTGTCCCGATTTGCTCTTTGACTTATTGGGAGCCCGAAAATTTTCGTTTGGGATAAAGCCCGTGCTGGTGATGTCCTCTGGTGCCATCTCCGGGAAGTCCGGTTCTTTCAGGGGTTTGGTGTCCGCGTTTGGTTCCGAAATCGCGGGCTGGCGTCCTGTGATGGCCCGTCTGGCTGCAGAGGTGGTCGAGGAGTCAGCTTCGGATTCAGAGACGGCGGGCTGACGTCCGGTGATGGCCTGTCTGGCGCCGGTCGTCGGCGGAGGTGCGGATTCGGCGGGGGAACCCTGGTTGGCGTCGTAGGCGGTGGTGCTCATGCGGTCGATATCGCTCGATCCCGAGTCTTTCTCGCCCGGCAGGGGTGGAGGAGGCTCTTTCTTGAATTTTGGTCCGTCGTCGGAGCCCATCGAGTCGTCCAGTGGCTGGTCAATATATGGATTTCGAGAATAACGCTTGTAGCCCGAGGGAACAAACCCGAGTTTCCAGTGGGCAATCCCGCGCCTATACTAAAAGAACATGCAATTGGATAGGGGGTCGCGATGAAGCGGCGATAAGAGATGAGGGAGGATATGATGTCGCAGAATGACGCAGGGGACGAAGCAATCGAGACCGACGTGGTGGTTGTCGGTGGAGGGCTTGCGGGGATCACCACCGCTCTGGGACTGGCTCAACGGGGCGTGGATGTCACGCTCGTGGAGCGACAGCCGAGGCTGGGAGGGCGGGCGCAGAGCTGGGAGGATCCCACGACGGGAGATCCGGTTCATATCGGGCCCCATATATTTTTGAGCGAATATCCGAATATGCTCAAATTATTGGATATGTTGGGGACCAAAGACCGGATCGTGTGGCAGGACGACCACTTTTTGACCCTCGCCGACGGGGAGCGAGCGATCGTCACCGAGCAGTGGCCACTGCCGGCACCACTTCATTTTATGCCCACCTTCATCCTCGACGATCGGGCCAACTTTGCCGAAAAATTATCGAATTTTCCGGTCACCCTATATGCGATGTTGATGCAGGAAGAAGACGTATTGCGTTTGGACGGGATGAACGCCTACGCCTTTTTGCGCCGCATGGGAGTGAGTCGGAGATTCATCGAGGATTTTTGGTCCTTTACGTGTATGGCGATTATGAACGTTCCCATCGAGGTCTGCTCCGCCGGGGCGTTGATGCGCTTTTATAAGCGGTTTATCGGTCATAGCGAGTTTTCCTTTGGCTTTCCCGACGGGGGATTGGGCGATCTCTTTGCGCCCCAGGCCGCCCAGATGCTCCAAGAAGGGGGCCACAGAGTGCTTTTGGAGACCTCGGTCGTCGAGTTTACCGGAGCGGGCGAGCAGGTCACCGGGGTGCTGCTCGACGACGGGCGGAGGATTACAGCGAAGAAGACGATCGCCGCATTGCCGCCACAGACGCTGCGTCAGATGGTGCGCCAAGAGTGGGTCGATGAGCATCGAGTATTTGCCGACCTGGTGCATTTTCACCCCTGTCCCTACGTGAGCAGCTTTATCTGGTTCGATCGCAAACTGACTGATCTCAAGATGTGGGCTCGCGTGCACTGCCCCAACGATTTGAATTGCGATTTTTACGATCTGTCGAATATTCATCGCGGATGGGAAGAGCGACCATCGGTGATCACGAGCAATATCATCTACTGCAAACGCGCCGCCGGGATGAGCGATGAAGAGATCATTGAGGCCACGGTGGCTGAGATTGCGGAGTTTTTGCCCCGGGCGTCGATGGATGGCGTCGAGCATTGGGTGGTGAACCGAATCCCGATGGCGATTCACTGTCCATTTCCGGGAACCGAGCGCAAACGCCCTCCGGTGCACACGCCGATCGAGAATTTGTGGATCGCCGGTGATTGGACGCGCACCGGGCTTCCGTCGTCGATGGAAAGCGCCTGCATGTCGGGTTGGATGGTCGCCGACGAGGTGTTGGAATCGATGGGGAAAAATCAACCTTCACTGGCCGTGGAACATGCCGGCGTGGAGGGTGTGACGGGGCTCTTCGACCGAACATCGAATCTCATGCCGGGGCGAAATATTCGGCGGTTATTCAAGGGAGTTCGGCGCCGGTTGAGCGAGGAGCGGGTATCATGATCGGTGGTGATAGCGACAAGAACACGGGGCGTCGTATCGCCTCTGCCTTACGCCAGGTGGCAAAACGCCGGCTTCCCGACAAGTGGGCCTCCCGATTGGGGCTGGTCCGCGGTTTATTCGTCAAGGACGGGGCCACCCAGATGCGTCGGTTGATGATGGTGGCCCGACATTTTCGGGATTATCAGAGGATCGATCGCGCCCTTTTTTACCACCGATTTACGGCCACCCTTTTGCTGGCCCATCGTCTCGGAATCTTCGACGTCTTGCGCGGTGAGCCGTCGACGGCCTCGGCGGTGGCCCATAAATGTGATATCGGGGAGAAAACGGCCCACAATTTATTGCGCATATTGGAGTCTCAGGAGCTGGTCGAGTGCACTGAAGATCGCTATGAGGCGACGGAATTTGCCGAGGAGTTTTTCGATCCTCAAAGCTCGGTGTCCATGGTGCCGATGCTCGAGGTCTGCGATGCCTACGCCGAGGCATTTCCGTTCTTTGTCGATGCCGCCCGAAGCGGTCAGACGCCGGCATTGCTCGACATTTTCGATGACCAGGGGCGCACCGATGCCTTGCTAAACGGCGTCAATTACTATCTCGACCAAGCCGGCCGGGAGTTGATTGCCCGTGTGGACTGGCCGCCGATTCGCCATTTTATCGTCGGATCGATGGGGGTGAGTTTTAGCTCCTTGGTCATCAGCGCCTTCGACGAGGCTCGGGTCACCTACGGGTGTTTACCCCATTTAGTGGAGCGAATCCCTCGCCTGCGCAAACAATACGGGGTTCCCGACGGGCGGGTCGACGAGACGCATTCCCACGGTGGAGAGCCCGCCGATGATCGGTGGGGACGGGAGGCCTTTGATCTGGTGTTTTTGACCAAAAAGATGATCCTCGATCCATCCAATAATCTGGGGCCGAAATTTGCCCAGAAGGCTTTTGACGTGCTCAATCCCGGGGGGGTCACCGTCTTCTGGGAGACCATCCATGACGACCTCTCGCCGACGCCGGTCGATCGAGCCATGGAGGGGTTTTTGGACTTCGGTGTCAGCCCCGACGGACCGGTGCTCACTGGCTGTGAATTTTGTGAAGAACTCGAGCACATCGGCTATCGCGACGTGGAGGTCGTCGAATGCCTGCAGGGAGCGACGACCTTTACGGTGGCCCGAAAGTAGTGTCCGATGGCGAAAAGCTTCCCGATCAAAACTTACCCCTTGTGTGCCGAATCCTGGTGCGGCACCGTGTACGGCGTCCACAGGTCTGGTTTTTGCTCTCATCGAGGTCATGGAAATGCGAAAAATTATATTGCTGAGCATTTGTTCTCTTGCCGTGGCTTGTTCGATTTTCTCCGATCAGGAGAACCTACATTCCGACGAACAGATCGAGGCCACGGCGCAGTCTGCCGAGCCGCTCGCAGAGGAGGCCACCGGCGCCGAGGGTGCGGAGGGCGCCGCAGAGGACGAAATGCCGGGTATGTCTCCGATGTGGAGCGACGAGGGGTTGGATGCGCAGGACCGAATGGACGAGCTTCGTCAGTTGCGCGATGGAGCACCGGGGACGACGGATTGGAGCGATGCGGGAGACGAGATTCCCGATGAATTGGGAGAATCAGACGCCGACAAAGCCGTGTCACCGGGGGCGTTGCTCGTGGAATTGATGGACGCCATGAACGTCGCCCATGGATTGGGCACCGAGATATGGGAGCAGACGATCCGCATCCATCAGCAGGACGACGAAGAAGCGGTCGGCGTGTTGTTGCAATGGGGGTTTCGAGACGACTCGATGGCGGGTTCCGATCTTCGCGCCCATATGAAACGCGGCGATTCGGGTTGGTATATCGATCGCCTCCAGCGGCGGTTTCACTGCGCCCGAGGCGTCACTGAGGATGGGCTTTGTTTGTAGCGTCGCAGCATTCGTCGCCCTGCGAAGCGAGCCGCCAATTTGCGGTGTGAGCGCCGACCAGCAGCAATGAACCAATGATGGTAAGGCCCATCTCGAGTCCGTAACCAACGAAATGCTCGAGGACAAAATGGGTGGCGAATAAGACGCTGATCCCGAGCGCTCCGATGGCGATGACGAGGCGATTTCCGTGGCCCCGAAACCCGGGAATAAACGCCAGTAGGGCAATGCACAATAAGAAGACCGCCAACACCTGATGGACCAGGTCATTTCCCAAAAACTCCAGACCCATCACTGACAAATATCCAATGGCCAGCGGAGTCACGGCGCAGTGGATGACGCAGAGCAGCGAGCCGGCGATACCGACTCGATCCCACACAGTGTGGTTCGGTGTCGCCGCTTCGATAGTGGAGGGTTCGGCAGTATTGGCGAGGCTTTCGGTTTTCGAACGCAAAAACTAGCTCCGTTACGCGGTATGACCGGCGATCGAGGCGATACCATAACTATTGGTCGATGGGGTGGCAACTGCGAGAGTTTAGAAGGGTGTGATTCATCTCCGTCGGTCGAAGGGCCGGAGCAGCAGGGCGAAACCTGACAAGGAGCACGACCGCAGCTGTGGCAGCGCCACCGCCAGGGAGTCGCGACACCGTCAGATTCGG
>SKPJ01000364.1 GCA_007119595.1 Myxococcales bacterium | reverse complement strand
GTCGATGGCCATCGCCATGGCCGTCGCCGCCATCCCCGAGGCACTGCCCATCGTCCTCACGGTTACCCTCGCGGTGGGGGTACAGCGCATGGCCAAACGCAACGCCATCACACGCTCACTTCCCGCAGTCGAAACCCTGGGCAGCACCACGGTCATCGGCTCCGACAAGACGGGAACGCTGACCCAAAACGAGATGACCGTCAAAGCGATCTGGGCGGGCAATGTGGACTTCGAGGTCACCGGCAGCGGCTACGACACCGGCGGAACCATTCGACGAAACGGATGCGATATTACATCCGATGAGGAGCCATTATTGCGAAGCGTTTTGCTCGCCGGTCTTCTGGCCAACGAAGCCCAGGCCGTACCGACATCGGTGGACGGTCCCGAGGGTGACCCCACAGAATTGGCCTTGCTGGTGGCCGCCGAAAAAGCGGGGCTCTCCGTCGATGACACGCGCGGCGAATACCGCCAACTCGACGAGATCCCCTTCGAATCAGAGCGACAGTTTATGGCAACTCTGCACGAGGACCCAGATGGAGCGCGCCGCATCTACCTAAAGGGCTCGCCGGAAGCCGTGCTTCAGCGATGCTCACAGCAAGCCACAGACGACGATACGGAGCCCATCGATGATGAACGAGCATCGTCGAAGGCACGGGATCTGGCACGGCGGGGATTTCGGGTGTTGGCAATGGCCTATGCGCCCTCGGAGCAGGAGCGACTCGATGCCGATCAATTGGGCGAGTCATTTGTCTTCGCCGGCCTTCAGGCCATGGAAGACCCACTTCGCCCGGCGGCCATCGACGCCGTCAACAAGGCGCGCTCTGCGGGCATTCGCGTGATCATGCTCACCGGCGATCACAGCGAAACCGCTCAGGCCATCGGAAAACAACTGGGATTGGGTAGCGGCGACACACCGCGCGTCGTCGAGGGTCGCCAACTGCAAGAGATGAGCGATGAGGAAGTCGACCGTGTCTTGCGAGAGGTCGACATCTTCGCCCGGGTCGCCCCGGAGCACAAATTGCGGATCGTGGAGCATCTCTCCGATCAGGGCGAGATCGTCGCCGTCACCGGCGACGGCGTCAACGACGCGCCGGCACTGCGCGCCGCCGACCTCGGCGTGGCCATGGGCCAGGAGGGCACCGATGTCGCCCGAGAGGCCTCCGACATGGTCCTCTCTGACGACAACTTCGCCAGCATTACCGCCGCCGTCGAAGAGGGTCGGGTAGTCTTCAATAATATCCGAAAGGTCACCTACTTTTTGCTCTCCACCGGCGTCGGGCTGGTATTGGCCATCATGCTGGCCCTCTTTTTCGGCTGGCCACTTCCTTTCGTGGCCGTCCAGGTATTGTGGATCAATCTCGTAACCAAGGGCCTACAGGATATCTCGCTGGCTTTTGAACCCGGCGAGCCAGGCCAACTCGATCTACCGCCGAGGCCCCCGAACGAGGGAGTCTTTCATCGGCCGGTAGTAATTCGAATGTTCGCCGTGGGTGCCTTTTTGGGCGTCGTCACCCTCGCCGTCTTCTGGTGGTTTTACCAGGCCACGGGTGACCTGGTTTTGAGCCAGAGTATCGCCATGACACAGATGGTCATCTTCCAATTCTTCCACGTCGCTAACTGCCGTTCACTGCATCGATCGATCTTTTCGATCCCTCTATTCTCGAATCCCGCCTTATTTTTCGCCGTATTGGCCGCCCTGCTCGCCCATATCGCCATTCTATATGTGCCGACGCTGCAATTTCTATTTCAAACCACGCCCCTGTCACTTGAGCACTGGGGCGTCGTCTTCGCCATCTCTCTATCGATCATCGCCGTCGTCGAGATCGACAAATTTGTGCTTCGCCGCCGCGGCTATGGCCCGGGACTTGCCAGACCAACCACCACTGAGTCCTAATTCAACGTCCCCGTGACACTGGCCCGAACAAATCCGAGAATTTCTCGAGAAAATTATCCTTCCCCCATTTGAATGTCTGTCACCGTTGCCGCACCCGGATCTGCACCCCATTGCGGGGGCTGATGGTGGGCACTGTGCGCTCCGGGAATTGCTGTCCGGGAAACAACTCCAGCTTGTAGCGCTGCATCAGCACGACGGTCAACATTTTGGCCTCCAGCTCCCCAAAACGCATGCCGATACAGGTCCGGGGACCGCGCCCAAAGGGCACATAGGCCCCGGGCTGTAGCGCTCGATAATTCTCTTCCGTAAAGCGCTCGGGCTTAAAGGCCTCTGGGTCGGGATAAATATGGGGAAGCCGATGGGTCGCCCACGAACTATAGGTGACATGGGTGTTGGCCGGAATGCGGTGGCCGTAGATCGTAAATTCTTTGCGGGCCATACGCGGACCAAACCAGGCCGGCGGATACAGCCGGAGGGTCTCTTTTACGACCATATCCAGGTAGGGCATCTCGTTGAACAACTCGTCGGCTTCCGGCACTCGCTGTCCCAGATTCTCATCGATCTCCTGCTGGAGTTTTTCATACACGTCAGGATGGCGACAGATCGACACGAATAACCAGGCCACCGTCGCCGCCGTCGTATCATGACCGGCGAAGAGTAGCGTAAATAGGTGATCCCGGATCTCCTTGGGAGTAAAGCGCTCTCCGTCGGCTTCGGCGTGACACAACAAGTCCAGTATTGCTTCCCCACCTGCGGGCCAACTTCGCCGCTCCTCGATCTCGGCTTTGATCACCTCATCGAGCTTTTCGACGTGTTTTTTCATGCGCGCCTGCTGCGATCCCGGCCCCCGCATCAACAGGGTCTGCCAAAAATAACCGTCGTAATAACCCAGGCCCTTCTCGAAGTGTTCTGCAAAATACTCCGCCCGCTCCTTGGGAGTATCCATACCCAGCAACACGTCACCGGCGATCTTGAGCGCCAACCTGCGCGCCCAGCTATGCAATTCGAAGAGATCACCGGGCTCCAATTCTTCGGCCGCCGTTACGGCGCGGGCCACCATCCGCTGGCCATAGCTTCGGATTCGTGCCGGATAAAACGCCGGCGCCAACAATTTTCGCGCCCGGTCGTGCTCCCCATCATCGGTCGTCAACAATCCGTATCCGATAAATGGTATGAGCTCCGCCAACAGCCCTTCCTCCCACGAAAAGTCGCGATAATCAGTGACAAATACTTTCTGATTGGCCTCGAGGCCGATCATAAAGACCATC
>SKPJ01000333.1 GCA_007119595.1 Myxococcales bacterium | reverse complement strand
GTGGCCGATGTTCGACCGCGACATCGCCGAGTGCTGCGCCAAAGCCGGTGGCTTGGCTCGTGAGGCGGGAGAGCTCCAGCGGGCCAAAAGCGCCTGGGAGATGGCGCGCGAGCAATGGGTAGAGCTCGACGAGCCCGACGAGGTCCGTGCCATCGATGAGCGCCTTAAGGCGCTCGATGATGGGAGATGATGGTCATTTGCCTTAGCGAGAAAACCGACCGCCAGAAAACCGTTTTTCGGGCCCCGCAATTGCGACGTGGGAACCAATAAGGATGGGGCATACGTCAATCCCATTGATCAAAACTGTCGCATCACCAGCAATATCACGGCGAGGATTAAAATCACGCCCAGCACCCGCTGGACCACGGCGTGATCCAACCTGGAGGAGCTGAGGTAGGAGCCGACGAAGCCGCCGATCAATACGGCGCCGACCAGTGGCAACAGATCGACCAAATCGGGCATATATCGCTGGGCATGAGCCCCGAGTCCGGCCAGGGAATTGAGCAGGACAAAGATCGCTCCCGCCGCTGCCGCCTCCTTCTGATCGCCCAACCCCAGCAAAATGATCAGCGGAACCAGCAGGATGCCTCCACCGATGCCCACGATTCCGGAGAAAAACCCCAACACCGCTCCCACCGCTGAGGCGACGATGAGCCTGGGCCATCCGGTCAACTCCATCGTTAACGCGGGACGGCGCCACAAATAAATGCGCGCCACCACCAGCGCCAATACGGCGATCAAAAGCCAGTGGAAGACCGAAGGATCGACGTCGAGACTTCCCCCCAGATACGCCATGGGCATCGATGTACAGACGAAAATGGCGATCAACCGTGGCCGGGCGTGACCGCCGCGAATGAAGTTGATGCTCCCCATCAACGTAACGGCCACGTTCAAGGTCAAGCTCACGGGGGCAATCGCCCGGTGACTGGCCCCGAAGATGGCCAGCAATGCCGTATACGACGAGCCACCGCCGAGTCCCACAGAGGAATAGGCGGTGGCCACGAAGAGAAAGATGGCGGCAAGCCAATATGGGGAGATGATTAGCTCTTGCACCGTGACCGAACCTCGAGAGCTTCGAATCCGCTAGCTACGATAAACCGCCCGGCATGGCACGGTTCTAATTTGCTACACACCCTGGCAGGGACCATCAATAGGCAAACCAAGCCATGGGTCAATGATGCGGATCATGGATTACGGGTTCTGCGTTACTACTAGTAGGACTGGCAAGTAGTACTGCAAGTACAGGAGGTGCGATGAAGGACTGCAAACCTCGGTCAGCACCAGCAGGAGACGGTGGGCGCCTCGAGGTCGATCACCTGCAGCGACCTTTGATTTGCCTGGAGGGGGTCGTGCCGCTATTGGGGCGGATTACGCAGGCATTTGCGGAGCAGGAGTTTGCGCAAGCCGTCGACCAGACCCTGGATCTGATCTGTGATGCTCTGGACGCCGACAATACGGAGATTTTCTTCTCCGAGCCAGAGGGTGAGGATCTGCTGCTGACGGCATGCCGGGGTCCGGATCAGTACGCCCTGGTGGAGCAGACCCGATTTGAGCCGGGAACGGGATTTCCCGGTCGAGTCACCACCGATCTGCAGCCGGTTTCGTCGATCGATCTCGCCGACGATACCCGCTACCTACGCCGATCGGTGGTGCAATGCGGAATCAACGCTTATGCCTGCGTTCCACTCCGAGCTCCGCGCGGGCTGCGCGGCTCTCTCAATGCCGCCTGGCGCATACCGCCGGAAAATCTGGACCATGCCGTGGAGTTATTGGAGCTGGTGGCCTCCGTCATTTCCACCCAGATCGCCGCCCGGCTAAGCGTATTGCGGTGCGCCGTCGACCACGCGATGGAATCGAAGGCCGACGAGGCGCTGGAAGAACGACTCCGAATCTTGCTGCAATTGGTGGTGAAGATGACAGACGCTCCGCAGGCAGCGGCTCGGGTGCTGATGGCTGACGGGCAAGACGTGGTGGTCAATCACGACCTGTCATGCGAGTGCGAGCCGAGCGCTCGACCGTCCGCCTGCCCCTGCGAGATCGTAAAAGGGGGCCACGGAGACCTCGTCGAGAGTGACTCCCCATGCCCTTGTCGGCTTCCGCGAATGATGAAGAACCCCTGCCGGCTGTCGATGACCTATGGAGGGGAGACGCTCGGTTGCCTGGTCGTCGACCTGGGCCAGCAGCCGCAGGAGTCGGATCGGCCGGCCACCGGGCAGCTTTTGCCCCTGTTGATCACGGTACAACAGGCAGCGCTGCACATCCGCAACTGCACCGCCACCGCCCCGGATTCAACCGACCATCTACCATATGGTGCCGACGAGTCGATCCGGGAATTGGAGTTATCGGTGTTGGGGCCCTGTCGAATTTTGCGACGAGGGGAGCTGCTGGAGCCGGAGCAATTCGGCCGTCGTGCCGCCCTGGATCTCCTACAGGTGTTGGCCCTGCACTGGGGAACACCGAAGAGCGCCGACCAATTGGTGGAAATCTTATGGCCACGAACAGACTTTGCGACCGCGAAAAACCGCCTCCACGTCGCGTTTCACGCTCTGCGCGCCGTTTTGGAGCCCCAGGGCAAGCGCGGAAATTGGCAGTTGGTGCGCAATCACCACGGTCAGTACTTCCTCGACGACAGCTCTGCGGTGTGGCTGGACAGTGCCGAATTTCATTCGCTGTGGAAGCAGGTGCAGCGCCTCGGCTCGTCGGGGGCAGCCGAAGAGAAGTGGATGGGCCCACTGCAGCAGATGCTGGACCTGTATCGAGGCGATCTATTCGCCGAGAATATCTACGAAGACTGGGGCGATAGCCGACGGGTATTCTTGCGCCGTATCTTTCTGGAGGGCACGGGGTTGCTGGTGAATCTCTTAGTGGAGCGGGGGCGCTTTGAAGCGGCCATCGATAGATTGCGAATGGGCCTGGCGATCGACGAACTCGATGACGTGCTCAATCGTCGCCTCATCGAAGTCCTGCTCGCCATGGGGCGGCGACAGCGAGCCGAGGAACACTACGAGTATTATGCCCGGCGCCTGCACGAGGAGCTGGACTGCGAGCCCCTGCCGGAGACGCTCGAGCTACAGGATCTTCTCATCCTGGCCCGCCAGGATTTCGACGCTGCGCTCGGCAAATTGACGTCCCGCCACCACTGATCGGTTCGCACCATCTCGCCGGGGGTGCACGCATTACGCGATAAATGGCGGGTGAGATCCCCGCGTCCTTGCGCGTCCTTCCGCGCTCTCCGAACGATCCTGAAAAATCACTAAGTGCGATAGACGATCCCGGAGTCCTGCATTTAGACCTCTTGTAAGTGCCCTGTAAGTGGGGGGGGTTACCGTCCTTCTTGTCGTCCATCTGACACCCCATTGGATAGGAAGGTCATGGTGAATTTAACCCATATCGCGGTCCCGAAGGCCGAGACCGGAACCAATACTGGCATTAACCGAAGAGATGTCGACGAGATAACTGCCGGAAGGGGTCGTATCCGCGGCCACTCAGTCCTGCTTGCCTCGATGGGCCTCCTCTTTTTCCTCGCCGGTCTGGGGCTCTTTCCCCAAAAAGCCCAGGCCACCGGGCAAGATCTATTCGCCCAGCAATGCACGGCCTGCCACGCCTTGAGCGCGGAGGCCATGGTAGGGCCCGGGCTGGCGGGAGTGGTTGAGGAGCGCGATCGGGATTGGCTGCTTCGAAAGATCACCGAGCCAGACCAGCTCTCCACCGAAGGGGACCCGATCACGGCAGCGCTCATCGAAGAATACGGCAGCACGATGCCACCGCTGGCGATCAGCGACGAAGACGCCACGGCGATCATCGACTTTCTGGCCGAGGTTCCCGCCGATGCCACGGTGGATTCACCGTCGGTGGAGGCGACGTACACGCCGGAACAGATCGATCGGGGCAGGTCCTTATTTCAGGGCACGGAGCGCTTTGAAAACCGGGCGGTGAGTTGCAACGCCTGCCACACCGTAAATCACCCCGATGTATTTGGTGGGGGATCTCTGGCCGCCGACTTGACCGAGTCCTACTCCCGGACGGGGGCATCAGGATTGGAGGCCATGCTCGGCAATGCACCCTTTCCGGTCATGAACGCGGCATACGCCGATCGACCACTGACCGAAACGGAGATCGAGGAACTCACCGCCTTTTTGCAACACGCGGCCTCCGACCCGCAGGAGCAGGCCACCAACTACGGGCTGACCTTCTTTGGCAGCGGCGCCATCGGCACCTTGATCTTAATCGGATTTCTCTCGGTGTTGTGGCGTGGACGGCGCCGGGAGTCCGTCAATCAATCCATCTACGACAGACAGATCAAATCCCGATGAAACTTCGGTCGAAGCGCGACGATTACATCGGCGGCGCTGGTTGGACTCATCGTCCCGGGCCGCCGCGGTAAAACTTTTATCATGAGGAGTACCATGGGCTGGATTAAAGACATCATTTCACCGCAGACCCGAAAGTGGGAAGAGTTCTATCGCAACCGGTTTCAGCACGATCGCGTCGTGCGGAGCACTCACGGGGTCAACTGCACCGGGGGATGCTCCTGGCAGATCCATGTAAAGGACGGGATCGTCACCTGGGAGACCCAGCAATTGGACTATCCGCTGCTGGAGGACTCCCTTCCTCCCTATGAACCCCGCGGTTGTCAGCGGGGCATGTCGTACTCCTGGTATCTCTACAGCCCGCTGCGCATCAAATATCCACTGGTGCGGGGCGCCCTCATTGATGCCTATCGGGCCAAGAAGCGCGAGACCGGCGATCCCATGGCGGCCTGGAAGGCGCTGCAGGACGACGAAGAGGCCCGTCGCGACTACCAGAAGGCCCGCGGAAAGGGCGGGTTTCGGCGCACGACCTGGGAGGAGGTCCTGGAGATCATGGCCGTAGCCAATATCAGCACCGCCGAGGAATACGGTCCCGACCGGGTAGTGGGGTTCAGTCCCATTCCGGCGATGTCGATGCTCAGCTACGCGGCGGGCTCGCGCTTTTTACAGCTCTTCGGTGGGCTCAATCTCAGCTTCTACGACTGGTACTGCGACCTGCCCACGGCCTTTCCCGAGATCTGGGGTGAGCAGACCGACGTGTGCGAGAGCGCTGATTGGTACAACTCGAAGATGATCGCCGATATGGGCGCGAATCTGAATATGACCCGCACTCCAGACTGCCACTTCTTCGCCGAAGCTCGGCACAACGGGACGAAGACGGTGGTGTTTGCTCCCGACTTCAGCCAGGTGTCCAAATTCGCCGACCAGTGGGTGCCGCTTCACGCCGGAAGTGACGGGGCATATTGGATGGCGGTCACTCACGTCATCCTCAACGAGTTCCATCACAAAAAGAAGACCCCGTACTTTTTGGATTACGTCAAGCAGTACACCGACAGCCCGCACCTGGTGAAGTTGGACAAGCGAGACGACGGGAGCCTCCATCCGGGGCGCCTGCTTCGGGCCTCGGAGTTGTCGGACTACAGCGACGTCGACGAGGGAGATTGGAAATTCGTCAACATCGACGCCGAAAGCGGAGAATTCGTCGTGCCCCGGGGGAGCAGTGGATGCCGATGGGATGACGAAGACGGTAATTGGAGCCTGGAGATGCGGGACTCCGTCAGCGGCGAAGACTACGACCCGGTGCTCACGCTCTTGGAGCGCAGTGATCAGGTGGAAGAGGTGGAGTTTACGGACTTTGGTCTCGACAACACCGCCAGTCGGGGCGTTCCGGTCATGGAGGTGGAAACCGAGGACGGCACGGAGTTGGTGACCACGATCTACGACCTGATCATGGCCCAATACGGTGTCGATCGCGGCCTAAAGGGCGACTATCCCTCCGGTTACGACGACAAGGACGCCGCCTATACACCGGCCTGGCAGGAGATCTTCACCGGTGTCTCCGGGGATACGGTGCTTCAATTTGCGCGCCAGTGGGGCAACACCGCCGAGTCCACCGGCGGAAAGTGCATGATCATCATCGGCGCCGGGATCAACCACTGGTACCACGCCAATCTGATGTACCGCGCCGGAGCGATGGCCCTGATGCTCACGGGCTGTGTGGGCAAAAATGGAGGCGGACTCAACCACTACGTGGGTCAGGAGAAGCTGGCCCCCGTCGACGCCTGGGGAGCGGTGGCCTTCGGCAAGGACTGGCAGTCGGCGGTGCGCCTGCAGCAGGCGCCGCTGTGGCACTATATCAACACCTGTCAGTACCGCTACGACGGTCACTTCAAGCGCTACAATACGGTGCCCGACAACGAGATGACCCAGAAGCATACCGCCGACCTCATCTACAAGTCGGTGCGCATGGGGAATATGCCCTTCTTTCCCCAATTCGACGTCAATACCCTCGATTTGTGCGAAGAGGCCGAAGTCCACGGGGCGCAGACCAACGAGGAGATCGAGGACTACGTCCTGGAGAAGTTGAAGCGAAAGAAGGTGGACTACGCCGTCGGGGATCCGGAGGCGGAGTCGAACTTTCCGCGGGTTTGGTATATCTGGCGGGGCAATGCCGTGATGGGGAGCATGAAGGGTCACGAGTACTGCCTGAAGCACTACTTGGGCACCCACCACAACACCATCGCCGGGGACAGCGAGGACCGAACCGAAGACGTGGTCTGGCGTGATGAGGCCCCGGAGGGGAAGATGGACCTATTGGTCAATCTCAACTTCCGGATGGACTCGTCGGCACTGTATTGCGACATCGTTCTGCCCGCCGCCTCCTGGTACGAGAAGGCCGACCTCAACAGTACGGATCTGCACTCCTTCATCCACCCCCTGTCGGCGGCGATTCCACCGGTGTGGGAGTCGAAGACGGACTGGAATATCTTCCGGGAGTTGGCGAAGGCGACCAGCGAAGCAGCCGAGGAGTATTTCCCGGGCGTCAAAAAAGACATCGTCGCCGGCCCGATCTCCCACGACTCCTCCGGTGAGATCTCGCAGCCCCACGTCAAGGACTGGTACGAGGGCGAGTGCGAGGCGATTCCGGGGGAGACGATGCACAAGCTCACCGTCGTAGAGCGCGACTACACCAAGCTATACGACAAATTCATCACCCTCGGCGACCGGATTTGCGACAGCGGCCTCGGCGCTCACGGCACCCACTACGAGATCGAGGATGTCTTCGACGAGATGGTGGAGTCCAATCACTTTCCGGTCGATCAGCGAAACGGAAAATCCCTGCCCTCCATCGAGGACGCCGAGCAGGCGGCGAACGCCATCTTGAAGTTGTCGACGCTCACCAACAGCGGGCTCACGAAGAGGGCCTACGAGGGCATCGAAAAGAAGACGGGCCAGGATCTCAGCGATTTGAGCGAGAGCGGTGCTCACGAGGGGCATTTGACCTATGCCGACCTTCAGGCGCAGCCGCGGCGCTACAACACCTCGCCGGTGTGGTCGGGGCTGATGAATGACGGCCGGGCCTACGCTGCCTACACGCAGAACGTCGAACGGCTGATCCCCTGGAGAACGCTCACCGGTCGCCAGCACTTTTATCTGGACCACGAGATGTATCTGGCCTTCGGGGAGAACCTTCCCACCTACAAGCCATCGCCGAAGCCCCGCGCGTACGGGGATTTAAGGAAGACGTTGGAGAACGACGAGGCGCGCATCCTCAACTGCCTCACCCCCCACGGAAAGTGGCATATCCACTCCACCTACATGGAGAACCACCGCATGCTCACTCTGTCGCGGGGCTGTGAACCGGTGTGGCTCAGCGAACCGGATGCCGAGGCGATGGACATTCAGGACAACGACTGGGTGGAGGTCCACAACGACCACGGGGTCTACGCCGCCCGGTGCACGGTCAGTTCCCGGATTCCGAAGGGGGTGTGCATCGTCTATCACGTCCCGGAGCGCACGGTGAGCATTCCCAAGTCCCAGGTGCGCGACGGCGAGCGCGCCGGGGGTCACAACAGCTTTACGCGCATTCACTTAAAGCCGAACTTTCTGGCCGGTGGATACGGACAATTCACCTACCACTTCAACTACTGGGGGCCCATCGCGCCGAACAGGGATACCCACGTGGTCATTCACAAGATGACTCATGTGGAGTTCTGAACACGCCGATCTTCATCACCTCGAGGTCATATTAGGAGCAGAGCAATGGACGTACGTTCGCAAATATCGATGGTCTTCCATCTCGACAAATGCATCGGCTGTCACACCTGTTCGGTGGCCTGCAAGAATATCTGGACCGACCGCAAGGGCGCCGAATATATGTGGTGGAACAACGTGGAGACCAAACCCGGTACGGGCTATCCCGGAAAGTGGGAGAACCAGGACATCTACAAGGGGGGATGGGAAGAAGACGGCAACGGGGGCATTCGTCTAAAGGGAGCCGGAAAGCCCAAAAGCCTGTCCAATATCTTCCACAACCCCCATATGCCGTCCATCGACGATTACTACGAGCCCTTTACCTACAAATACCTGGATCTCATCGAGGCCGAGGCCGGAGACATCCAGCCCACGGCCCGTCCGGTGTCCATGATCACAGGGGAGCCGATGGACATTCAGATGGGGCCGAATTGGGATGATGACCTCAGTGGGACGCCGGACTACGCCCGCAAGGATCCCAACCTGGAGGACCTGTCGGAGGCCGAGCAGGAGGCCATGTTCCAGCTCGAACGGATGGCCTTCTTTTATCTCCCCCGGATCTGCAACCACTGTCTCAACGCCGCCTGCGTCGCCTCCTGTCCCTCCGGCGCCATCTATAAGCGCGGCGAAGACGGTGTGGTGTTGATCAACCAGGATGTCTGCCGCGGCTGGCGAATGTGCGTGACGGCCTGTCCCTACAAAAAGAGCTATTATAATTGGGACACCGGAAAGTCGGAAAAATGCATCCTCTGCTATCCGCGCCTGGAGTCGGGATACGCTCCGGCGTGCATGCACTCATGTGTGGGACGAATCCGCTATCTGGGAGTGATCCTCTACGACGCCGATCGCATCGAGGAGGCGGCCTCGGCGGATGAGTCGGAATTGGTGGAGCGCCAACTGGACATGCTCCTCGATCCCTTCGACCCCGAGGTCATCGCCGCCGCCAAAGAAAACGGCGTCGCCGACTCCACCATCGAATCGGCGCAGAACTCGCCGACCTACAAATTCGTCAAGGAGTGGGATCTGGCTCTGCCGTTGCACCCGGAGTTTCGCACCTTGCCGATGCTCTTCTACGTGCCGCCTCTGTTGCCGGTCATGGCGTCGGTGGCCGACGCCAACGACAACGCTCAGCGTGAAAAGATCCACGACATCGGAAAGAAGTGGCCCGACGAGTGGGTCTACGACACGTCCATCGATCAGTTGTTCGGCACCATCGATGACGCTCGTTTCCCCCTGGAATATATGGCCAGCCTGTTTAGCGCCGGCGACGTGGAGGCCGTCAAAAGCCGGCTCGAGAAGCTGATGGCCATCCGCCTGCACCGGCGCCGGGAGACCGTGGGCGACGTCGACTCCGCTACCGTCGACAAGGCGCTCAAAAAAGCGGGGCTGACCGGACAGCGGGCCAACGCCATCTACTACCTGACATCGCTGGCCAAATTCGACGACCGCTTCGTCATCCCCCCGGCCCACCGCGAGCAGGCCATCGAGATGCTCGACGAAGACGTTGGAGCAACCAAAGGCGAGACCGGCTTTGGATTCAAACGTGGAACCAACAAGCGAGGAGCCTGACCATGCATCCCAACACCCACTACGAACACCTGGCCCGACTCTTCGACTATCCCAGGCAGGACTATCCGCGCTGGGTTCAGAGCACCCACGAGTTGTTGACCGGGGGCTACGTCATCGCCGCCGCTCACATCGAGGCCCTGGCCATGGCTCTGCCCACGGAGGGTGATGGGTTGAGCCGCCGGGCTCTCGACGAGGTCCAGGAGATCTTCAGCCGATCCTTCGACATCCAGCCCATCACCACTCTCGCCGTGGGCTACGTGATGTTCGGCGACGACTACAAGCGCGGCGAATTGCTGGTCAACCTCAAGCGCGAGCAGCAGGAGCTGGGCATCGACCTTCGCGGGGAGCTGCCCGATCACCTGCCGAACGTGTTGCGCCTTCTGGCCCGATGGGAGGATCGCGATCTGGCCGAGGAGTTCGTCGTCGAGATCCTCTATCCCGCCCTGCACATGATGATCGAAGAGTTCTGCGTTCACCGCACGGCGGCCCGAAACGAGCTGTATCGCGAGCACCACAAAACGCTTTTGGTCACCTCCTCGGAGCGAGGCACCATCTTTCGCGAACCCCTGGAGGCCATCCGGCGTGTCCTGAGCATAGACTACGGCCTCGCCGACTACGAACCGCCGGAGCGGGACAACGCATTTTTGGAGGGCATGGAGCGAGAAATGGAACTCGAAGGCGACACAGGTCGTCCCAGCACATCGGAGTGTATGCAATGAATTGGTTCGACACGTTCAGTCTGGTTCTATTTCCCTACGCCGCGGTGGCGGTTTTCGTCATCGGGATGGCCTATCGATACCGGCAGCGAGGATTCACGGTGACTTCGTTGTCCTCGCAATTTCTGGAGGGAAGGTCCCTATTCTGGGCGGTAGTTCCCTTCCACATCGGCATCCTGGTGGTCCTCTTTGGCCATCTCTTGGCCTTCCTGGTGCCCGACGCCATCCTGGCCTGGAATGCAGTGCCGGTGCGGCTGATGATCTTGGAGGGAATGGCACTCATCTTCGGGCTCGCCACCCTCGTCGGAATCGCCGGGCTGATGTACCGGCGCTTCACCAATGAGAGGGTGCGCGCGGTGACCACAAAGATGGACGTCCTCCTGGAGGTGGTTCTGCTCGCTCAGGTCGGCTTTGGGGTCTGGATCGCCGTGGGCTACCGCTGGGGATCGTCGTGGTTCGCCTCCGATTTGACCCCCTATTTGTGGTCGCTGGTGGCCTTTTCTCCCGAGGCAACCGCCGCCGCTGCGATGCCACTGGTGGTCAAGCTCCACATACTGGGGGCCTTCTTGCTGCTGTTTTTGGTCCCCTTCACCCGCCTGGCGCATGTCTTCGTGGCTCCGCTGCACTACATCGTGCGCCCCTATCAACAGGTCATCTGGAATTGGAATCGCAAAAAGATCCGCGATCCCCGCTCCGGGACCAGCGTCTCTGGACGCCGACGGTGAGGTCTGTCCCTAAACCGAGGCCGGCGAGTCTCGACATGCACTCGAGGAGACGATGAAGGTCAATCTCAAAAATTGGAACCCCGACGATCCGGCGCGCTGGGGTGATAGAGAGAAGAAGATCGCCTGGCGCAATCTGGCGATCTCGATCCCGAATCTATTGCTCGCTTTCGCCGTCTGGATCATGTGGAGCATCATCTCCGCCCACATGCGAGAGCAGGGGTTTCATTTCGGTCTGATCACTGCCGATATGGCGCCGGGACAGATGGAGGAGACCTGGAGTGAGATCCGGCTGATGTACTGGACGCTGCCGGCGATCGCCGGGTTGTCCGGTGCCACCCTTCGGATCCCGAATTCCTTTCTCGTCGCCCTCGGCGGGGGACGAAACGTGATCTTCACCACGACAGCGCTGATGCTGGTTCCCGTCATCGGCACCGGGATCGCTCTGCAGGACGTGAGCACGTCCTATCTCATATTCGCAGGCTGCGCCCTGCTTTCGGGGCTCGGTGGAGGGGCCTTTTCCTCGTCGATGAGCAATATCAGCTACTTCTTTCCGAAGGAGAAGCAGGGCACGGCGCTGGGGCTCAACGCCGGCATCGGAAATCTGGGGGTGGGCTTTATGCAATGGATCTTGGCCATCGCCGTGGGGTTCTACCTGTTCAGCGCCGTGGACG
>SKPJ01000577.1 GCA_007119595.1 Myxococcales bacterium | reverse complement strand
CGTCCCGTTGGAGTCTCGACGTTATTTCCCCCACACCATCGGGTCCGTCTGCGTCAACCGAAACTTCGCCGGACCCTGAAGAGCGGCCCGAGCCGGCGGAGCGTCCGCCACAGCGGCCCGAACCGGATGAGGAGACGGACCAAGAACTCGACGAGACAGACGTCGATGACGAAGCAGCGCGAGAACTCGACGAAAGCGCCACCGAGCCCGCCCAGAAGGAGGAGCCCGAGGTGGAGGAGCTCGAGGAGGCGGAGCCTGTGGAACAAGAGCCGTCACTGGAAGACGACGGAACCATTTTATTGCCCGATTTGTGATGGCCTTCCGGGACGCCCCTCGATAGAGCTCAACAGGTAGGATGGAAGTGATGGTAAAGAGAGTTTCAAGACATCTCAGGAGAGGATTGCGTCGCCTATTATGGAGTGGAATTCTCATCACCACCTGCCAACTCTTGGCCGTCCCCGTCTTTGCCGAAGAGGCATCCGACGTCGAGACCATCGCTTTGACGGATTCACAGCGTGCGCTGAACAACGAAGCAATCATGGCCATGCAGCAGTCTCCGCCGGACGTAGACAAGGCGATTCAACTGCTCGAGGCAGCTCTGATGGCCGGTCCGGAGGTCGATCTGCTTTATATGACTCTGGGGCGCGCTCTTCAGCTCGCAGACGATTGTGATCGGGCCCTGGAAGCGCTGGAAAACGCCGATCGCGCCCCGTCCGCCAAAGGCGTGTCCAGAGACGATATTCAAACCCGGGTGAGCACGTATTTACAAAACCTGGAACAATCGTGTCCGGCCCATCTGCTCGTGGAATGCGAAGAGGATGCGGTCACCCTCAGCGCCGAAGGCATCGACGAACTGCGATGCAATACAGTGGCGCAAGTAACGCCAGGAGATCTTCGCATCAAGGCCGACATCGACGGAATGTCGATGGAGACCACGGTATCCCTGGTGGGCACCCGGACATCGAATATCACCGTCGACACCACGGCGCCGCAACAGCCCTCCCCGGCGCGGAGCGACACATCGAGTTCGAAAACTATCTCGCCCCGACCCCAGGGCCTCGACGCAGAGGTGGTATTGCCGCTGGGAAATTATGCGATTCAGTCCTCCGATGGGGCAATGGATCTCGGGTTGTTGCTCGGAGTCTCGGTGGCTGGAGAAGCGACGGTACCCGTCGGCGATCAATGGGCATTGCAGGGCCGCTTTGGCATTGGGTACGACCACGGTATCCCTTTCGGTGTCCGACGGCTTAGCCATGCCTCGGACCGATTCAAGATCGGCTATCGCTCCCTCAATTTCTCCGGTGAAGCCCGCACCTGGATGCGCCGATTCGCACTCGGCATGGCGGTTGAAAATCGCAGGCAATTTGTGGAGTTTCATCGCGCCCGCCGGGAGGCATCGGTTCTCTTGATCGGACCCACAATTACTCGTATGCGCTCCGTGACCCTCGGCGGACGTCAGGGCCATTGGCTGTGGTCTCTTCGCTGGATGCCGCTGGGTCACGGACGACTGAACACAGTGGCATTATCGGGACAATTAAAGCTGGGGCGTTGGATTTATGGTCTGGAGTACAGCTCTCTTCAAGGCAAGGATATAGGGAGCCCCCTTCGCAATGGGGAGTATTGGAGCTTTCGCATCGGCATGGATCTATCCGAGCTTTTCGGTGACACATCCAAGCCTGAACTGGAGCGGCGATGAATGATTATCGAAAGGCGATCATCGCTTCCGTGATAGGGCTCATCGCTATCACACTTCTCACGGCCTGCACCGTAGAGGACTCGTGCAGTGCCTACTTTTCGGAGCATGAATATTGCGTCGGAGACGACTGCGTCTGCGGACCGGCCTGTACACGCCAGAGCTGTGCGGAGGGAAACGTCTGCGTCAGCTATCTCTACGAGCCAACCCATGGCGTATGCGTGCCCGAGTCCTACCGCGCAGAGCATGAACTTGAGGCGTTGGGTGATTCATAGATTCATCGGGCTAGCATCGATCGATGGCAGGGATGCCATCGCACCATGTATTGTTGGCTCACCGACGGAGATGAATCACACCCCGGGCTTGGCCGGGACTGGTCAAATCACCTCGGTGTGAGATATCGTGGTCGGCATTCACAGAAACAGCGCCGAGTTGAAGCCGTCTTTGCGTGGAGCCCGTGATGTCGACGACCGCCTGCCGCCTCGCCCCGATACCGTTGTGCACCCTCATCCTTTTTACGGCGATCATCTCGACGTCACTGGGCTGCGATACGAGCGATCCGGTGGCTTATATCGGTGTCGCTCTGCCGGAGACGGGCGCCGAGGAGTTATTGCACGGCGTGGAGATGTACGTCGACGAGGTCAACGCCGCTGGCGGGGTCGACGGCCGCCCGCTGGGCATCCTGTTTATCGACGACGAGAACTCACCGGAGGGAGCCGAGCAGGCGGCCCGCGAATTTGTTGACGACGAGCAAATCCTGGGCGTCGTCGGGCACTTCTGGTCTTCCACCGCACTGGGCGCGACCGAGGTATACGACGAGGCGGGCCTCGTCAACATCGTGCCGGTGGCCAACGATATCCGGGTCACCCGTAAAAGCGAGTGGGTCTTCGGCATGGTGCCCCCGACGGAGGCCGAGGGCCGCTTTATGGCGAATTACTTGGCGGAGGTCCTCGATGTCGATCGGGTGGTCGTGATCACCGAGACGGCCGCCTATGGCGATGGGCTTTCGTCATCGTTTGTCGACGCCGCCGAAGAGCTCGACATTGAGGTCGCCGCGGTCAACCGCTTCGATCCCGGCGAGGAGCTCCCCGGTGGATTCGGCTCGGCGGTCACCGAGGCGCTCGCCGACGAGCCGGAGTTGGCGGCCGCCTCACTGCCCGAAGAGACGGAGCCCGTGGCCGAAGACACCGCCGAAGATAGCGCCGAACGCGAAAGCGCTGATCTGCAGCCAGTCGAGCCTACACCGGAGCTGCAACCTACACGGGCTGGCGAAGACGCCGTGCTCATCTTTTCTCAGGTTGGCGCCGGCAGGGAGATCCTCGCCGACGTGCGCGGCGCCGGCGTCGAGCTACCGGTGGTCGTGCCCGGCGCCTTCGTCGAGGACCCGACCCTCCCGGAGTTCAACCAGGCGTTCGACGGGCCGCTCTACGCCACGAGCCCCTTTTTATACGAGACCGGAAACCAGCAGGCGACGCGCTTTCGAACGAACTACGAGCAGCGCTACGGCACGGCGCCGGGCACGGGCTCCCCGATGTCCTACGACGCCGCCCGGTTGCTGACGAGGGCCATCGAGCACGCCGGTGCCGATCGAGAAGCCATCCGTGACTACCTCGCCAACCTGCAAGGCGAGCGTTCCGTTCACTCCGTGACCGGCGTGCTGGGATTCGACGACCACGGCGCCCTCGATCGCACCCTCTACGTCACCCGCGTCGACGGCGATTACTTCAAGGTCGCCTTCACCCAGCTCGTGCCTCTCGACGAGGGCGGCTATCGCCACGTCGACGTCGCCTACGTCGGCATCGATCAATTCCGCGTGCAGACCATCGATCCGACGACCTTCTCCTTCGCCATGGAGCTATTCATGTGGGTGAAGTGGCGCGGCGAGGGGCTCGAAACCGACGACATCATCATCATCAACGGCGTCCACGGCATGGACGACGAACATTACGTCCTCCAGGAAGATCTCACAGAAGAGATCAACTACCGCGCTTATCGTATCAAGAGTGACTTTCTGACCCCCTTCGACCTGCGTGATTTCCCCTATGACCACCAGCAGCTTCGGCTTCAAGCCGGCCACCGAACCAAAGACAGCACGGAGCTGATGCTCGTCCCCGACGTAGGATATTACCTCGACGAGCCCGTCGACCTATACGACCCGGAGTGGGACTACGTCGGCCAACAGGTCTACTCGGAGCTATATCGCTACCCGTCGAACCTCGGAGACCCATCGATTTCACCGGCCGTGGGCTCGCCGTACGTCTCCAGCGTCAACCTCGATATGACGGTGAAGCGAAGCGCCTTTCCGCACCTGTTGAACGCCGTCTTACCGCTGGTGCTGATCCTGTTGCTGACGACGATCGTGTTGTGGCTGTCCAAGCTCGAGGTCTCGGTGCGCATGGGCATCGGCATGACCTCCCTGCTCGCCACGCTCGTCTTCCACATGACCCAGACGGCCACCATGCCAAAAGTGGGCTATCTGACGATCATCGACCTGTACTTCGTGCTCGCCTATCTGGCGATCTTCACACTCTTCGCGGTGCTCTTCGGCACCTATCTGTTGCGCCAGAGTGGCCGCGAGCGCTCGGCGGCCATGCTCAACCGCGTCGGTCCCGCCGTGGTGGTGCTCCTCGCCGGCATGGCCTACGCCTGGGTCACCTTCGGGGCCACCGCGTAACGACCCGCAGCGTCATCGAGAGTAGACTTTCTTCTGATTGTTTATCTCAGTTCGTTTCTTTGTCCGAAAGTCCGATCAGGACCGACCGTCACCGTCGTCATCCCTCCAGATGTACAGATACCAATACGCGGGCAGCGTCAGGAACGAAAACATAAAGAGGAAGACACACCACAAAATCATATCCCTGCCTTCCAACTCGTCGATCTTGATGACCCGGTAGATGTAGTACATCACAAGCCCGATGGCCCCGAAAATCGCGAGAAAGTGAAGCGGGAAAACCAGAAAAAACAGGCCACTCTCGAAGATGGACTCGAAGGTCCGCTCGATTTCGCTGCCCTGGCGGGTACGGACGATTGTGTAGGTAATGAAGCCCCCGGCGACGAACATGTAGGCAATGGGATAAATGGAGAGAAATCCGAGGGCGCCTTTCTTGAGACCGGACATCGAAATTCCCTTGTCGATAACCATTCACAAACACGGTGACTCCCGCGCAACACAGGTGAATTCAGAATCGATGAACGCCTCGAGTTCTGCAAGCGGACCGAAACCGGTGGCACGTCCACCCCGCTCACATCCCACTTATCGCATGCTTTCGACAGCTTGAGGCCGGTGTGGCATATTATCGATCACTCGTTTCGTTCACCGAGAAATTGGCTGGAGAACTCCGTGATGACAGATAGCGACATAGGCGAAGCACGATGGCTCCTATTTGTATTCGCCGCACTCCTGGTGGCCCTGACGACGACTGGCTGCAGCAGCGATGTCGACGTGCTGGAATGCGATGGGGAATGCACCTGTGATGAGGATACCCGCTCCTGTAGTTGTGCTGGCGGGACGAACTGCACCATCGACGGCGCCGACGATATTACCTTTTACTGCGACGGCAACGCCTCCTGCGATCTGGAATGTGGCTATGGATGCCACGCCGTCTGTCCCGGCACTACGGGCTGCACGACCCGATTGGGACCCGACAGCAGCGCCGAATGCAAGGGGACTGCTTCATGTACCTTTTATTGCGACGGAGATTGCGACGTCGATTGCTCCGGCGCCGCCTCGTGCACCGTGGAATGTCACGAGGATTGCGACAAAAGTGGCACCAAATGCCGATGTTGAGCTCCCTCACAGCAGACCTCGAATGGTCCACACACGCGCTTAGTTAACGATACACGTTCCTTCATCGCCGCTTGCCGCGGTACACACGCCGCTACAACACTGTGCGGCTTCGGTGCACGTCTCAAAAGGGGCCAGGCAGGAGAGCAGGCCACACTGGCCATCGTGACAGGTGAGAGGACTGCAGCAATCGGCGTCGGACTCACAGCTCTCCTCGCTGCTGCTGCATAACGGATCCGGATCATCTCCGTTGTCGCCGCCACCGTCGGGATCGGGCTCTACATCGTCGCCGGTTCCGGCGTCGGGCTCGTCTCCGTTTTCATCGTCCGGTTCGTCATCGGGCTCCGGGCATTCACGACCGACCGTGGCGACGCGCCGGTCGTAGTGGATGTCGACCTGATTATTTGATTCGAAGAACTGACCGTGGAAACCGCCGAAAATCTCGATCTCGTTATTGGTCGTGATTCCACCGGGAACGGCATAGATAAATCCACCGACCTCGATCTCGTTATTGGATTCAAAGCCGTCGTCACCGCCGATATACATACGCATCAGCCCCGGATAATTCGGCGAGCCGAGGCGAAAGGGATTGTTGGTCTCGAAATTGCCGGCCACGAATACATCAAAGCGCGCGTCCTGGGTCAGCGAGATGGTCAGTTCGTTATTGGCCTCGATATCACCGCCGATATACAGCGCCGTATGTCCGGTGGCCATGATCGTAGTCGGTCCGTCGGTGTCGATCTCGTCGAGGTAATAATTGCCGCAGGGAAGCTCGAGACGAATATTTCCCGACGAGCCAGAGAGGACCGATGAATCGAGGCCGATGAGCTGGTTGTCATTTGCCGAGCCCTGATAGGACTCGACGATTCCGGCCACGTCGATCGGATCCTCGGGGTCGCAATAGGCACAGGCAGAACCGACGTCGAAGGGCCCGACGTGGAGATTCTCGTAGGTGAGGTTGGCGTCCAAGTTGTCGTCGGATTGTACGTAGAGGTCACCATCGATGTCGACGGAATGGCCGGAGGCGATTATGTCGCCTCCCACATAGGCGTCATCGCCGATCGTGATATCCTCGTCATTTTCCAGGTCCGCTCCAGTATATAACCGCTGCCCCACAGTCAGCAGGTCATCGAGGAAGATCCCGACTGAGGTGTAGTCGTCGTCGACGGGTATCCGCTCATCGCCGGTGGCCCACAAGGTGCCCGTGACGCTCACCGCTGAATCGCCGATGAATTTGCCGTTGGTGCCCATCCCGCCGCCGGGACCGCCCGGCGTATGAGGTCCGATAGAACTGTCGTAGGCGTCTATCATAACCGGGTCATTGGTGAAGATCCCGTCGCAGCCGCACAATCCCCATCGAAAGGTATTCTCCGCCAGGTCCCCGGTGCAGCTCTGTGGACTCTCCACGTCATCACCAAACTCAATGACCGGCCCACCGTCGTCGCATGATTCCGGGGCATCGCCGAGTTCGATCTGATCGACGCATTCTCCGCCGGCGCAGCCCTGACCGTCGCCGCATGGATTGTCGCATTCGCCGCAATGATCGCTGTCGTAGATGGTGTCGGTACAGGCTCCGTCACAGGCGGTCAGGCCGCCGGGACAATCCCCCTCGTCGACACATTGGCCTCCCGAGCAAACCTCGTCGTCGTCACAGCGAATATCACAACCACCGCAGTTGTCGGGATCCATGCTGACCGGAATGCACTCCTCGTCGCATTCGGCCTGGTAGAGGCCGCAGGCCTCGTCCTCGAAGGTCTCGCCACCGGTGTCGATATCGCTGCTTGCGTCAGGATCGGCATCCGGATCGGCATCCGGGTCACCCGTGGCGTCGAGATCGCCGCTTGCGTCCGGATCGACATCCGGGTCGCCCGTGGCGTCGGGGTCATCTCCGCCTCCCACGTCGTCACCGATCTCGACGTCGCCGCCATTACCATCGTCGTGTTCCGCCCCCGCTGTCTCGTCGGAACAATTGCAGGCGCCCAGACCGAATATCAAGCAGATTACCACCAGGCCAAAAATACTTCGTCTCATCACGCCTCCCACTGCGCATCGTCGCTTTCGAGGAAAAAACCTGTCTGTAATCGTAGCGCATTGCCGCGGCCCTATCAGGTTCTCTTTTGTAACCGCTCGCAAATGAAGGCGTTTCCCACACCGCGTTTTTACTCCGGACAATCCTGATCCGAGTCGGAGATACTCTAACAATCGGCCCCTCGAGCGACCCCTGACGATCGACAAGGGGTAAAAGAAACTGCACCAATGGTGAGCTTCGATCGCACTTCCCCCCCGCCATTACTGGTTCTTGGGCTTCTATCGGTCGGTTTTGCTGCGGCAATTGCACTTTTGCAACAGGACTCGAGCACCGCTGCCGCGCCGGCTGGTGACAGGTCGTGTACGAGTCGTCTCTTCACCACTGAGGGTGTCGATATCGGTGATGGCATGGTTGTAGAGGTAGCAATGAGCATCGGCAAAGGTTGCGATTGACCAATGGCGGATCTCGTCGCCTCCGTAGAGGTTGAGGAATTGATCGACCGCACCTTCGGTCAAGATCGATTGTATCTGGTGATCGCGGATCTGTACGCCCACGAGTTCGTCCGCTCCAAAGACGGTCTGTGCAGCCTGGTGTATCTCCTCTTCACAATCCGAATCCACCGCGGAATCGGGATGCAAAAATGCCTGCTCCCAGGGTTCGGGGTCCTCGCATGCCACACACATAACAAGGGTCAAAAGAAGAGCTGCACCGACTGTGTTTTGGGAAGCCAAGAGGAATCTCTCCGTACTGTGCTACCGGATCACTTTATAATACAACCAGAGAACCGACGGTAATGACAACGCTGAAAGTCCCACAGGAGGACGCCTGTGATAGGTGGCACAAAAAATAGGCCCTTGAGCCGGTGGCGGCCGCCACGTGCTTATCACGAGGCGCATCGGGAGTTTCTCCGCACGCTGTTAGGTCTGATTTGCCTCTGTTTCGTTCCTGCCATGGCATTTGGCGAAGAAGAGCCGGAAGTCGTTGAAAATGACGATCAACAGTGCCAGGTGCGGGAAGTCGAGGGGGGGATTCATTGCCTCTATGTGGATGGCCATGTGGAGTGGGAGCGCATTCATCCCTCCCTATGGAGGGACGAAAAATTGTATCTGGACCGCGATACCGAACCCGCAGATGTGGGGATTGACGAAGAGCTGAATGTTCCGGCACCAACGCAGCTATATCAATTCGGAGATCGCCTTTTTTATACCGTGTTTCGAGACCTGATCGAGGTCGATGAAGAGACGGGTAAGACTGTGCAGCGCGTTCGATTTCCAGCTCCCATCGCCGGGGTGGAGATGCTCGATGATCGACGCCTCGATCTAATCCTGTCGGTAGACCGAGAGTTGAGTTCCACGGAGAGCTACGAATTTCAGCTCACTTACTCGCTGGAGGGGCCGGAACCTGCACAGACCTTCTGGGGAACCGGTGTTCCAGGATTTGCCAATAGCCACGATGCGGACTGGTTGGTCGCCGACCTCGACGAGGACGCGGTGGAGGAAGCGATCGGGCGCCTCTCGGCGGCGTGGCACCAGGATCGGACCAATCCCTTCTATGCTCAATTGCTGGGAGAATGGGAGCAGCGTGCCGGTGACACCGAGGCGGCAGACCGGGCGTTTCGAGAGGCGGCTGCGGCCAGGGGAGCGCCATGGAAAGACCTGATAACGCTGTCCACTCGTCTGGAGTTAATCGGTGCTTCGGAGGCGGCAGACCGGGCGTTTCAAACCGGATTGGAGCGCTTTGAGGAGATCGGGATTGCACGAGAACGCCTCTATTCGGTGGTGACCATGGTATTGACGTTCATGATCCCTGTCGATGATGAGGCTCCTGCCTATCAGGCCATCCGCGGCGGAGATGTGGACACAGTGGATCGATTGGCACGGCGCAACGCCGAGCTATTCCCCTATGTGGAATCCGGTTATATGATGTGGTCTCGGCTCGCCGAATGGTTTGAAGAGCAGGGACGGCCGGAGCTCGCACAGCAGTGGCGCTATCGCGCCGAAGTGAATCGAGAGGGCACAAAATATCTATTTGATGGGGCCACCGCCTGGTCCGATCGGGCTCTGTTGGGCATGGGAGCGATTGCGGTAACGCTATTTTTTCTCAGTCTAGTCATCGGTTTGCGGAGCGGATTGGTATCGCGAGAACGAAAGCGAAAGGATGAGACAGAGGATTCGCCGCGCGCAAAGAGATGGATCAACGCTTTCAGGTTGCGTGATTTTGTGGCGCTATTCGTGCTCTATGGGGCGCTATTCGGATGTGCGTTGGCGCTCAATATCAACGTAGTGGCCGCCGGTGGGTTTGTCGGGATGCCCATGGCGACCTTCCAGGATAGCCTGGCAGCTCCCGAGGTCGAGGAGTGGCTCGAGACATTGCACGAGAGTCCGGCCCAACAAGAGTTGATTCATCTCTCCAGGGATGAGCGATTGGCCCTCGAGATGGGAACACCGATGCCCCCGCGGGAGTCGATCCACGACCTCATCGACGAGGCCGTATATGCCGACGCTCGCCATCAACAGTGGAGGCAATTACGCAGCGGCAGGCTGCCCAATATCTTCGAAAATGCCGACATCGCCTCATGGGAGTGGGAGGATAGCCCACACACCGAAGACTGGCATGTCGCGCGGGTGATCTTCGGGCTCCCGGGGATTGCCATGATGATTCTGTTCGGATTTGTGGTGGGGCGCTTTCTGCCGCGTCTGTCCACATGGACGCTGCGCCTCATTCCCGGGGGGCCGGCGAACCTCGCACCGGTGGGGGGCTTTATGCTTCTGGCCGTCGTTGCGGGATTATTGGCACTGGCGGGGATGGATTCCATCTTTCGTTCCCTATCTACTCCCTACTTTCCTCGATATTTCGGTCTTGATGACCTCGAATTGTCGGATGAAATACTCCAACCGGCGCGGACATGGGTGTGGTTTGCCTTTGCGTCGGTGGTGTCAGTGCAGGTGTGGGCCGTGGTTCGCGATGGCTCGGAGCACAAAGACAGTGGCGGCGATTGGCGTTGATCCGCTGTCGTGAACACTTTCTCTTTACTATGCAGCGCGGCCAGTAGTCGAACACAGCAAAGGTGACTGATTGTGACCGAGGACTGGTCGGCGAGGTCGAGTTCAGAGGAATCGTGCTCGACCACCGCCATTCGGTATGAATCGAGTAAACTCTTTCAGCAACATCCGACAGAAGTGTCGTCGACCTCCACCCTGCTGGGCACCGGTTCTTGCTGTCGATCATCTGCGGGGGCGCAATCGAATAGGCCCAGATGCGACAGTGGTTGGCTGACCTGAAAGTGCTCGGCGAAGCGCGATTGCGACAGCATCTGGGCCGTATTGCGGCACACCCTGACCGCCTCACCGGCCACAAAACGGTGGTGATCGTCGAGCACAAACGCCTCCTCGCAGCCGGCGATCGTGCCGCCGTAGACGGCCACCTGGCCGTAGTCCTCGCATCGGTCCTCCAGCTCGAGCTTGAAGCCGCGCAGGATCACCGAGCGAAATCGAATCCCCTCGATGACATCGCCAGTAGGCGCGCTCGTGACGGTGCGCACGTCCGAAAAACCGGCGCGTTTCATGATGCGGCGCAGGTCCTCGGTGTAGGCCGCCCCGGTCAGACACTCGTTCCACAATAGATCATCGGCCTGCAATCGAGCCGGGATCCGCCGATCGGCGACGATGTCGGAGATGTAGAACTCACCGCCGTCGGCGAGCACCCGCCAGATCTCGGAGAAGACCGCCTCTTTGTCGTCGGAGAGGTTGATGACGCAGTTGCTGATCACGACGTCGGCCACCCCGTCGGCCACCGGCATTTCCTCGATCATCCCCTTTCGAAACTCGACATTGGGCTCGACGTAGCCGAAGCGCTCCATGTGCGGCTCGATGTTGCGCTCCGCGATCTCGAGCTGCTCGTCGGTCATATCGACACCGACCACCCGCCCCTGTTGGCCGACCAGTTGCGAGGCAATAAAGCAGTCGGCGCCGGCCCCGGAGCCGAGGTCGACGACGGTGCGACCGTCGAGCGCCTCGGGGATGGGGCTTCCGCAGCCGTAGCGGCGCTGCAGGACTTCGTCGCTCAACTTTTCGAGGTGAGCAGCGTCGTAGTCGGCCACGCAACAGGCGTTGAACTGCAGATCTTCGGTCTTCTCTACATCCTGACCGTAGTATTGGGAGACACTCTCTTTGACGTCTTGCATAACGTACTTCCTTGGAACAGCGAGATGGGGAGTCGATCTCAAATTTCAAAATGGCTGGTCGACGAACATCGTCTT